>CAZBPB010000035.1:12675-16210 GCA_964493565.1 uncultured Pleurocapsa sp.
CTTAACGTCCCCTCTCTGTGTACGGAGAGGGGATTAAGGGGTGAGGTTCATCAAACACCTAACCATTTGCGATCCGGACAATACCTAACATGCTTGAAAACACGCTTGCTGAAACTCTCTCGCTGAACGGCCCATGGCAGATTGAACTTGCTGGACGGCGTGGAAACATCGTCGTGCCCTCAGCGTGGGAAGTGCAGGGCTACGAGATATTGAAGGCCCCGCCTTTTACCGCCGCAGCGTTTCTATTCCCGCCGCGTGGGCCGGCGCGAAAATCGTGCTGCAATTCGGCGCGGTCAGCTACTATGTAGACGTGTATGTGAACGGCACGCTGGCAGGTTCACATGAAGGCTTGTGGACAGCCTTTGATCTAGACATCACGCCCTACGTTCTAACCGGTCAGGCCAACAGCATCAAACTACAAATCACCAAACCAGCCGATGATGGCGACCGTTTCCCCTATCGCAACGTGCTGGTCGGCTTCATCCCCTATGTGTCCACCACCTTTGGAGGGATATGGCAGGATGTGAAGATGATTGCCCATCGCGCGCCAACCATGACCGACGTGCACGTGAGCGCCGACCCTGAAACTGGCAGCGTGAGCATCGGCGCAAAATCAGCGCCGTGTGACGATCAAAATTTCGCCTCTGGCTTGTCGTGGTCAGCCGAAATCATCGCGCCCGACGGGCAGATCGTCGCGTCATTGACCGCCCCTTTCCAGTATGGCAAGTTGGAAGCTATCCTAAGTGTGGAAGAAGCGCAGGCATGGTCGCCCGCCGCGCCAACCCTGTATCAAGCGCGGTTGGTGATCGCAAAAGACGATCAGCCAATCAGCGAAACCGCGCGAACCTTCGGCTTTCGCAGGCTGGAAACGCGCGGCGAACGCCTGCTGTTGAACGGCGAGCCGATCTTTTTGCGCGGCATTCTCAGTTGGGGCTGGAATCCGCGCACCCTTGCCCCCAATTTCAGCGAAAGTGAGATTCGCGAAGAATTTCGGCGGGCGCGTGAACTCGGCTTCAATTTTTTCAAGCTTTGCCTGTACGTACCTGCCCCACGCCTGTTTGAAATTGCCGACGAAGAAGGCATGCTGCTGTGGCTGGAACTGCCGATGTGGCTGCCCCGCCTGACACCACATTTGCGCGAACAATCGCAGCAAGAATATGCCGATATTCTGGCACAGGTGCATCACCATCCTTCAATCGTGATTTACAGTCTCGGCTGCGAACTGAGCGCGGATATGGCAGATGCCGCCCTTCTGGAATCGCTGGATCACATCACCCGCCGCGCCACGACCGGCGTGATCGTGTGCGATAACAGCGGCAGCGGCGAGGCTTACGGGGGTCTGACCAGCGATCTGGCTGATTTCAACGACTATCACTTTTACTGCGACCTACACTATTTCACCCCGCTGTGCGATCACTTCCGGCGCGATTGGCGGCCTGCCCGTCCCTGGATTTTTGGCGAATTTTGCGACAGCGACGACTACCGCAACCCGGCAGAACTGACCGAAAACGGCGCGCGCATGTGGTGGCGCAATCTGCTGGGCAAGGACGGCGGCATTCACCGTTGGGCATACCGCGATCAGGAACTGCTGGTTGATCCGTTAAGTTTGCCCTTCAGCCACGCACAATTGCAGACAATTTCGCGCAAGCAGTCGTTCATCTACCGTAAGCGCATTCTGGAAACGGTGCGCGCGCGGCGGGGTATTCGCGGCTACGTGCTGACCGGCCTGCGCGATACGCCGATGTTCGTCGGCGGTATATTTGACGATTTAGGACGCAGCAAATATCCGGCAGACGGCTTCATGCAGTTCAACAATGACGCGGTGCTGCTGCTGGAACAGGGACGCGGGCGCGTGTGGCAGAACGGCGGCGATAGACCCGCGCCCAAAGACAAGTTCAACCACGCAGCAGGCAGTACGGTCAATTTCCGTTTTGTGCTGGCAACTGGCGAAGCAGCGATCAAGGCGGGTGAACTACGCTGGTCGTTTAGCGAGAAAACAAGCGGCAATCTGTATGCAGACGGCATTATTCCGATCTCCAAAACGCTAAACGCTGATCAGCTCCACGAATTAGGCGCGTTTGAAATTGCGCTGCCACAGGTTGAAACGCCAGAAACCTGCGAACTGACGGTTGAACTGGAAACAGACGATCAAACCACCCTGCGTAATTCGTGGACGCACTGGCTGTACCCGGCAAGCACGCTGGAAAACGCCGTGATTTACGATCCGGCAGGCCAGCTTACGGAACTTCCAGCGGCGCGCATCAGCAGCCTTTCTGAAGCCAATGCAGCAAAAGTAGTGATCACGCCTATATTGACGAGCGAGATTGAAGCGTTCATTGCCAGCGGCGGCAAGGCGATTCTGCTGCAAGGCGGCGAAGGATCGCTGCCCACGCGCCCGCTTCCATTCTGGCGGGAGTCGATCAAGCTGCTGCATCAGCATCCGTCGTTAGCACATTTCCCGCATGAAGGCTACGCCGACTTGCAGTTCTACAATCTAGCGACAGACTATGCCTTTGACACGATGAAGCTGCGCGAACAGTTCGGCGCTGATGCGATCACGCCGATCATGACACGGCTGGATGCCCGGCTTTTCCAGCAGAGCGAATATCTGGTTGAAATCAGTGTTGGCGCGGGTAAATTATATGCGTCCACACTGCATTTCAGCGGCGGCGCAGGCGATCAGGTGCAGAGTTTCAGCGCGAATATCGCCGGACAATGGCTGCTAGGTGAGATGGTAATCGGGATGTAATCTTCCCTCATCCCCTGGCCCCTTCTCCCACGCAAGCGCGGAAGCATATCAGACCCTCTCCCGTAATACGGGAGAGGGTTACAATAATCCATAACATCTACCTTCCAGAGGCACAAAGTGAATGAGCGATAACTGGTCGCTAATTGAAGATCAATTCGAGATTAAGAAAGCCAAAGCCAACGAAGGCCTGTTCACGCTGGGCAGCGGCACTATGCACGTGCGCGGATCGCTGGAAGAACACCTGATTGACGCGCCGCAAAACCTGAGCTATATGCGCCGCCCAACCAACGTGACCTCAGAAACATTCCCGTACATGCCGGTGAAATGGGGCGTGTTTGCCCCCGGCATTTATGGCTTACACCCGCTGATGGGCAAAGAACTGGCGAATTTACCTTCATTTTTGAGCCTGATCCCCGCTATCAACGGCGAAAAACTGGATATGCAGCGGGGTCGGATTGACGGCTACCGGCGAGTCCTGCATTTCAAGACGGCGACGCTGACCCGTTCGCTAAACTGGCAAACAAAAGTGGGCGCACAGGTGCAGGTACGCTACGAGTGTTTTGTCAGCGCGGCGCGGCCTCATCTGTGCGTTCAGCGGCTGACGCTGATGAGTGATCAGGATGTTGAATGCATCATCAGCGCAGGGATTGACAGCGACGTGCGTACCAGCGGCTACGACCATTTCACACAGGTCAATTTTTCGCGTGAAGCCGAAAACCAGATTGGCTGCATGGTCACGCTGGACACCGGCGACGTGGTGAATCAACGGATATGCCTGCTGACTGA
>CAZBPB010000036.1:0-751 GCA_964493565.1 uncultured Pleurocapsa sp.
AACTACAATGCGAGTTGCGGTTGGCGCAGTCTGTATGCGTTTTCTGGAAGAGTTTGGAATAAAGATCGGCGGCTATGTCACGCAAATTGGCGCGGAAGTCGCGATATTAGGTGCTGACTTATCGCTTGAAGAACGTATCCAACGCGCGGAAGCCAGCGATGTGCGCTGCCCGGATGCTGAATCCACTGAACGCATGCATGAGGCTATCCGTCAGGCGAAAATAGACAAAGATACGCTAGGCGGAGTGATGGAGATCGTGGCAATTGGCGTGCCGCCGGGGCTTGGCTCGCATGTACATTATGACCGGCGTCTGGATGCGCGGATTGTTGGCGCAATGGTCAGTGTTCACGCTATGAAAGGCGCGGAAATTGGCACGGCGTTTGAGAATGCTGGCAAGCCCGGCTCGCAGGTGCATGATGTGATTGCGCTAGGTGAAGATGGGCAGATTACGCGTACCACGAATCGCGCAGGGGGGCTGGAAGGGGGTATCACCACTGGCGAGCCGATCATTGCGCGAGTGGCGATGAAGCCTATTTCGACGCTGATGCGCGGGATTGGTTCAGTCAATCTGGCAACTGGCGCTGAAGAATCCACTGTGTACGAACGCAGCGATTTTTGCGCGGTGCCGCGCGCGGTGCCGATTCTTGAGGCAATGCTGGCTTTCGTGCTGGCAGATGCGCTCATTGAGAAACTGGGTGGCGACAGCATTGGCGAAATGCGCCCACGCTTTGAAACCTTGCGCAAGGCAAAT
>CAZBPB010000036.1:761-4329 GCA_964493565.1 uncultured Pleurocapsa sp.
GCGCCGCGCCCGCCTGAGCGACCTGCCGATGGACAACGTGGAGTGGCGCTTTGGCTATCCCGTCTGAAAATCTGGTCATCACCGGCTTTATGGGAACGGGAAAATCTACAATTGGTAAAAAAATCGCGGTGAAGTTGAAGCGTGAGTTTGTAGATACCGATGCTGAAATTGTGAATCGTGCAGGGATGAGCATTCCTGAGATATTCGAGACACAGGGCGAAGCTGCCTTTCGCACCATGGAAACAGAAGTGTGCCGGGAACTTGCCAGACGGGAAGGGCTGATCATCTCGACAGGCGGCGGGATGCTAGTGAATGAGGAAAACCGTAGGCTGTTAGACGAAAGCGGATTTATCGTGTGCCTTGTCGCCAGCCCAGAAACGCTGGAAAAGCGGTTACATGGCGCGCGCGGTAGGCCACTGGCAAGCCAATGGCGTGAACTATACGAGAAACGTCGTCCGGTGTATGAATCGCTGCCCGTGCATGTAGATACAAGCGAGCGACCGCCGGAAGCAGTTGTACAGGAGATTTTACAGCTATGGTCATCCTCCCGGTAAACAGCCCTGACGGGCAATACAATATCCATATCGAACACGGCCTTTTGAATGAACTGCCGCGCCGTCAGACTGACTACGGGTTAACTTCACAGGTTGTGATCGCCGCAAATGAGCCAGTCGCGGTGCTGTATGGCAGGCGGATTGCCGATGACATGGCGAATACCACACTTGTAACATTTCCTGAAGGGGAGGCGTATAAGACCTTACAAACCGTCGGGGGTTTGTATCCACAATTTGTGGAGGCCGGGCTGGATCGTCACGGAACGGTGATCGCGCTGGGCGGCGGGGTCACTGGCGATATGGTCGGATTTGCCGCAGCGACTTATATGCGAGGGGTGCGGCTGATACAAGTGCCAACGACGCTGCTTTCGATGGTGGATTCCAGCGTAGGGGGCAAAGTTGGCGTTGATCTCGCTGCTGGCAAAAATCTAGTCGGGGCATTCAAACAGCCGGCGATAGTATTGATTGATCCTTCAGTTTTAGAAACGCTGCCGGAGCGTGAGATACGCTGTGGCATGGCAGAGTTGATCAAGCATGGGTTAATTGCCCGCCCTGATTTGCTGGAAAGAGCCTTGAAATTACACGCTCCGCCTAACTGGCTGAACGATCACAGCATCAACCCGCGCGCCTACTTTACCGGATTGGCTGAACTTCTGCCTGATGCGATTCAGGTCAAGATCAATATTGTGCAGGCTGATCCTTACGAGCAAAATATACGCGCTTATCTGAACCTCGGGCATACCTTTGGTCATGCTATCGAGCAGGTTTCTGGCTATCTATGGCCGCACGGCGAGGCTGTTGGGGTCGGGCTGATGGCTGCGGCGCTGCTTTCACGCAGGTTGAGCTTGTGCGACGAAGATGTTGTGCTGATTATCCGCGAGGCGCTTAGAGCCGTATCGCTGCCAGAGAAGTTACCGGGGTTTGATCCCGGGGCGATTTTTGCGGCTATGGCTACCGATAAAAAATGGCGTAGTGGTCGCCCACGTTTTGTGCTGCTGCGGGCGGTTGGTCAGCCGGAAATTGTGGAAGGCGTGAATCGGCAGGATGTTCTGGCAGTCCTAGAAAGTTTATGTGGTGAATAGAGGATTACTCTTATGGCAGAACTGTTGAACCACGCTCTTTTGCTGCTGCACGGCCCGAATTTGAACATGCTGGGACAGCGGCAACCGCACATTTACGGCACAACCACGCTAGATGAAATCAACCAGCGGGTGACCGAACGGGCGCAGGAATTTGATGTGAAGCTGACGGCGCTGCAATCTAATCATGAGGGGCAGCTCATTGATTGGATTCAACAATATGGCCCGGAAATTGACGGTGTACTCATCAACGCTGGCGCCTATACACATAGTTCGATTGCCATTCGCGATGCGATTGCCGGGCTGAATAAGCCAGCAGTCGAAATCCATCTCTCAAATATTCATGTTAGAGAGCCATTTCGCCACCATTCGATGATTGCGCCTGTGTGCGTTGGACAGATTACGGGCTTTGGCTGGAGAAGCTATCTACTGGCGCTGGAAGGGCTGCTGGCGCATCTTGGATTAGCTGGATAACTGTATTGATTTGTTTGCGCTGGCTAATGGATACCGTGGTAAGTTTGTTAGAATCTGCAAAAGCCAGCGACAACCCCGATACCTTATACTTTTGAAGGATAACCCCGTGATATCAGGAAGGCGCGAATACTCCATGTCAACCCGCGAAAGTATCCTCAAAAGCATTCAAGACCAACAAGTGGAGTTTGTAGTGCTATGGTTCACAGATATTACCGGTAACGTTAAAAGCATCACTGTACCGGCAGCACGAATTGCTGACATTATTGATTACGGGATGAATTTTGACGGGTCATCGGTTGAGGGTTTTTCGCGCGTTGCTGAAAGCGATATGGTGCTTTCGCCTGATCTGAACACGTTTGTCATCTTCCCGTGGGATCCTACTACTGAAAAGACGGCGCGGTTGATCTGCTCGGTTCACACCCCCGACGGATCGCCATTTATTGGCGATCCGCGCAGCGTGCTGGCTAAGGTTTTAAGTGAATCTGAAGCGCTGGGTTACCGGTTCAAGACGGGTATGGAACTGGAGTTTTACCTGTTCCGGCATGCCAAAGACACGCCATTGTTACCGCTAAAACCGTATGATGAAGCTAGTTACTTTGATATTTCTAATGACTTTGGACTTTCCATACGGCGTAAGTTTATGCAGACGCTAGAAGCGACCGGGATCAGCGTTGACTCGTCGCATCATGAAATCGGCTCCGGTCAATATGAAATCGATCTTGATTATTCACAGGCATTGGTAAGCGCTGACCAATTGCTAACGGCACGTATCGCCCTGCGCACGATTGCCCAACGAAATGATTTGCATTGCACATTTATGCCCCGCCCCTCAGCGGACTTACCGGGTTCAGGGATGCACACCCATCAAAGCCTGCATAACCTGGAAACAGACGAAAATGTATTCTCTGATCCAGATCATGAGTACGGTTTGTCGGAAACAGCGCGTTACTTTCTCGCAGGGCAGTTATGCCACGCCCGCGCAATGTGTGCGGTGTTAGCTCCACTGGTAAATTCTTATAAGCGCCTGCTGGTTAGCTTTGAAGCGCCGCTTTATGTGACGTGGGCGCATGTGAATCGTGCCGGCTCAGCATTGATTCGGATTCCGCATATTAAACCGGGAAAGGAATCACACACGCGGCTTGAACTTCGCTGCCCTGATCCCAGCGCCAACCCGTATCTAGCTATCGCGGTGATGTTAGCCGCCGGGCTGGATGGTATTCGCCAGAAGATGTCGCTGCCAGATGCGATGGAAGACACCGTATTACGCCGGGAACGCTCGCGGATGCGACAGGTAGAAATGCTTCCTAAGTCACTTGATGAAGCATTGGATGCTTTAAGTCAGGATGATGTCATCCTGAAAGCATTGGGGCCGTACATCTCGGATCGCTATCTGGCGGCAAAAACACAGGAACTTGAGGAATATCACCACCAGATCACGCCATGGGAACTGGATCGTTATCT
>CAZBPB010000036.1:4348-7369 GCA_964493565.1 uncultured Pleurocapsa sp.
GCGGCGCTGCTGATCAAACTATGAACGCGGTATAGCGCATCTTCAGCCACGGATGTTTCCAGTACCACCGAGAAACTGGTGTTGGATGGGCTTTGTGACAGCGCCAGAATACGCAAGCCATCCAGCGCAACCAGAATATCAGCAACTGTTTGCCGCGCCTCATTCATGTGGGCGCCGATTACGGTGAGTACGGTGACCGGATGAGACGTCCAGCCTGCCACGCCCGGCTCAGTATCGTGAAGGCGTTTTTCAAGCGCGATTTCGAGCGAATGTAGGGCGTCCGGCCCGGCGCTGGTAGGGATAACGAATCCCAAAAATCCCTGCCATGACGACTGCGACGTAAAGACCACATTTGCGTGCGTGCCTGCAACTTCAAAAAGTGTTTCATCAACGAGATCCATCACCTCATGTAATGTGCCACTATGAGCTGCAAACATGCCCAGAGCGTTGATCTGTGTGACTGCCTTCAATCCGGGAGCATTTTCGGCGATTTCTGCAATGGTGGTTCCGACATTTTGCGGCTTGAATACATTGCGTACACGCAAAGGAATACGACGTTCCTGCAACGGGGCGATCATACGGGCGTGCAGCAGTCTGGCTCCGAAGTAGGCTAACTCAGCGGCTTCATTGTATGACAGCCTCGGAATAACCTGCGCGTCGTCCACATCACGCGGGTCGGCAGTCATCATTCCTTCAACATCGGTCCAGATCCATACTTCCTGCGCATCGGTACAGGCGGCCAGTATTGAGGCGGTATAGTCGCTGCCACCGCGTCCAAGAGTCGTTGGCTTGCCGGCGGTGGTTGCCCCGATGAACCCGGTGATAACCGGCAGAATTTTGCGTTCAAGCATCGGCGAGAGCATATCAGCGATACGTTCCCGCGTGAGCAGCAGATTCGGGGTGGCATTACCGTAAATATTATCGGTGACAACAATATCAGTGGCATCTATTGCCACGCCGCGCAGCCCATTCTGTCTTAACAAAGCGGCGACAATGCGCGCAGCCAGCCGTTCACCCACGCCGATAATTGCGTCAATTGCTTCAGGACGGGCCTGTTGGGTTTCGCTATCGGCAAGCGCCTGACAGGTATCCAACATGTCAAATAACAAGCGATCAATATCAGCTTGCAGCGCGGCGCGTTCGTTACCGCCCAGCGGCAATTGCTCGATCAGCGCCAGATGTCGTGTTCGCAGCGTACCGACAATGCGCCGGTAGCCACGACGGTTGCCAAGTTGTGCCAGCCGGGCGGCTTCCAATAAACCATCCGTGACGCCTTCCAATGCAGACACAACCAGAAGAAGACGCTCCCATCGCTCGTGTTCATTAAGCACGATACTTAGCAACTGGGTAAGCCCAGTGGTCATCCCGACTGATGTGCCGCCAAATTTCATGACCAGCGTTGGCATGTAATTCGTCCGTAATAAATGACAAACGCGAGAACTCGCTCGCGCCGTGATGATCCCTTAAAACTGCCGGGGATTTGATTTGAAACTAGCATTTTGAGTGAAATTTGTCAATACTTTGGGAAAGTGGGATCGTGATGTGTATTTTCGGTCAACACAGATATACCCTCCATACAGGTAGGTTCTGGTATAGTGGTATAAAGGGATGTTCACTTTCATGTAACATCTCTGCAAGACACTCAAGTTTTCATAGCACAATTCAGGTAACTCAATGACGGACACTATTCTCGAGGCGAAGCAGTTGGTCGCTGGAGTGAGATTTAACAAGGTTGGCAAGCTGTATCACTTTGATTATGCCGAACAGCCCGGCCTTCAGGTTGGCGATTATGTGATCGTTGAAACGACGCGCGGCCGGCAAATGGGACAGGTGATGAGCTTTAAGCCAGTTGAAGATTCCGAACGTGATTTGAAACCGATTATGAGGGCGGCTAGCCCGCGCGATCTGGTTTTGCACCAATATTGGGAAGCCCAGCAGTCAGATGTGCTGGACACTACCAAAAAGCGCGCCGCGGAACTTGGCGGTTACGGGGCGGTGAAATTCATCACTGCAATGTACAACTATGACGGTACGCAGCTTACGGTGATGTATACCACAGATGACAAGCCGAATGTGAACCGGTTGTGGAACGAACTGAACAAGATTTATCCGGCGCAGATCGAACTAAGGCAGATTGGCCCGCGTGACGTTGCAAAACTGCTAGGCGGTTACGGTGCCTGTGGCGAACTGCGCTGCTGCAGCACATTCCTGACCGATTTCAGTCCGGTTTCTATCAAGATGGCGAAGGCGCAGGGCATTTCACTGAATCCAACTGAAATCACCGGTATGTGTGGCCGGCTGCGATGCTGCCTAGTGTACGAATATGAGCAGTATGTTGAGGCACGACAAAAGCTGCCCAAGAAGAATAAACGTATCGGTACGCCGCATGGCGAAGGCAAAGTGATTGATGTGCTGCCTTTGCAAGATGCGGTGGTCGTGTTGGTGGAAGATTCGTACTACACGCTAAAGCGCGAGGAAATTACGCCGATAGAAGAACTGGAAGCATTGGCGAAGAAGGCTAAAGAGCCTTGCACCAAACACGGCGATGGGCCTTGCGAATGCGGGGCTAAGCCGGGGAAGGCAAGCGCTGGAGTATCGCCTGATGACAGCCAACCTGACGCTGCTGCTGATGAAGGTGTCGAAGAATAATCGGGTTGTGATAGCCAGTTTTACGGCGAAATCAATACGTTTGCCTCACTAGCTTTTGCTAATCGTCTAGAATTTATGCAAATACGGTAGGCCATTACACAATGACAACTGATTTTGTAGAACAGGCAGAGGCGCTGCGCGAACGGTTGATTGCGCGTCGGCGCGATTTTCACCGCCATCCTGAACTGGCGTTTGAGGAGCAGCGCACGGCTGGGATTGTTGCCAGTACGCTGACTCATCTAGGATTGGAAGTGCAGACCGGCGTTGGTAAAACTGGCGTTGTTGGTATTCTCGAAGGTGATCATCCCGGCCCGACTGTGTTGGTACGCGCAGATATGGATGCGCTGCCTATTCGTGAGGATACGGGCGCTG
>CAZBPB010000036.1:7379-13720 GCA_964493565.1 uncultured Pleurocapsa sp.
CAAGTGCGACGGTGGGCAAAATGCACGCTTGCGGGCATGATGGGCATACCACGATTGCGCTTGGCGTTGCCGAATTACTAACGCCGTTACGTGATCAGATACATGGTCGTATTAAATTCGTGTTCCAGCCTGCCGAGGAAATTGGCAAAGGTGCTGACGCAATGGCGCGTGATGGCGTGATGAGTGATCCTACTCCAGATGTAACAGTGGGGCTTCATCTCTGGAACAGCCTTCCAGTGGGTAAGGTCGGTATGGCTGATGGCCCGATCATGGCTGGCGCGCTAACGTTTAATATCATGATACGGGGGCGCGGCGGACATGCCGCTTCGCCTCATCAAACAATTGATCCAGTGGTGTGCGCTGCGCAAATTGTGAGCGCGCTGCAAACCATTGTTAGCCGGAGTGCCGATCCCTTTGACAGCGCCGTGATTAGCGTTACCCAGATTGATGCTGGCGAAGCGTATAACGTAATCCCACAGATGGCTGAATTGAAAGGCACAATACGCTATTTCCGCAATGAAGTACGCGATCTGGTGATGACCAGAATGCGCCAGATTGCTGAACATATTGCGCTGGCAATGAACTGTACTGCCGAAGTCCGGATTGAGCCAATGACGCTGCCGGTGGTGAATAACCCCGAAGTTCGCGAACGGCTTCTCCCCGCATTTGAGAACATTCTAGGCACAGACAAGGTTGAGAACATCCGCACGATGGGCGCGGAAGATGTCGGTGTATTTATGACTGAAGTGCCGGGGGTTTATTTCTTTGTAGGCGCAAAAGACGAAACCGCTGACAATTACTACCCACATCATCATCCCCGATTTACAATTGACGAAGAAGCCTTGCCGCTGGGGTTGGCTTTGCTTACTGCTGCGGTTGCGGAATACGTGCTGCCTCAGGCTGAATGATGCCTCAACGTTCCGTTTTTCGCTGGAAAGAGGGGCGTGGCTGGTTAGTGCTGGCAAGCAGCGCATCTACTGAGGTGCGGGGCATGGTGCTTAACCGGCTTGCTGCGGATGGCGGTATTGCCTGCGTGGCAGTGGGGCAAGACAGCGTGGCTGCTGATGCCATTCTGGATGACCTCGCTGATCTTGGAGCGCCATCTGGCTACGTGGTTGATCTTCAAAGCGAGGATGACGAAACCCTGCTCAATCGGCTTGGTGAGGCCAGTCTGATTGTGCTGAATGGCGATGGCCTTCCTTCCGAAGCAAGATCGGAACTGGTTGGCGCGGCAATTGACGGCGTTGCACAGGCATATCAAAACGGGGCGATCATCCTAGCCGAGGGAAGCGCGGGCATTGTGTTCGGTTTGCAATTGTATGATCGCAGTGACGTGGCCGGGTTTAATTGGCTGGAAGATGCGGTTGTACTTCCGGGAAGTGAAATCGAAGGCGTTGAAGCGTTCGCCAGCAATGCTTTGCAGGAATATCCGGATCGGCTGGCAATCCTGATTGGGCATCAGTCTGCAATTACTTTTGGTGGGGATGGACAAATAGAGACATGGGGCCTTCAGCAAATTACGTTGCGACTGGGGGCGGCCTTCGGGCAAGACACTGAGGGATAAACGATATGCCAGTAACCATTCTGGTTGGTGCACAATGGGGTGATGAGGGTAAGGGCCGCGTGGCAGATTGGCTCGCTGCCGGGTCTGATGTGGTCGCCCGATATGCCGGTGGTGATAATGCCGGGCATACGGTGGTTGTGGGCGAACAAGTGACCAAACTCCGTCTAATGCCTTCGGGTATTTTACAGGAACATGTGACCTGTGTTCTGGGCAACGGACAGGTGGTCAATCCGGTTTCGCTGTTGAAGGAAATGGACGATCTGACGGCGGCTGGCATTGATGTCTCACCTCAACGGGTGGTTTTGAGTACGCGCGCGCATATTATCACGCCCGCGCATATCGCGCTGGATAAAGCGGACGAAGCGGCGCGAGGTAAAGATGCCATCGGCACAACGCAGCGCGGAATAGGCCCTGCCTATATGGATAAGACGGGCCGCACCGGTATCCGGGCCGGACAAATGCAGGATATTGAGCAGTTTGCCGAAGCGTTGTACCAGCATATTCGAACTGCAAACGAAAAGCTGGTATACCTTGGCGCAGAGGCGCTGAATCCCCAGCAGGCGGCAGAAGAATACCTTGAAGCGGCGATCCGCCTGCGCCCGTACTTGCAAGATACGGCACTGTACGTGTACCGGCGGCTGAACGAGGGAGCGCGGGTGCTTTGTGAAGGCGCGCAGGGCAGCTTGCTCGATCTTGATCACGGCGATTATCCTTTTGTGACCAGCTCTTCGCCGACTGCAGGCGGCGCGTTAACGGGACTTGGCTTTGGGCCGCTGCGCGTGGATAGGGTGGTAGGCGTTGCCAAAGCCTACGCAACCCGTGTAGGCTCTGGCCCGATGCCGACAGAACTTGAAGGTGAAATTGCAGATCGCTTGCGGGGAACCGGCGAGAATTTCTGGGATGAATATGGCACTGTTACGCGCCGTCCACGCCGCTGCGGCTGGTTTGATGCGGTCATGCTGCGTTATACAGCCATGATCAATGGTTTTACCGAGCTTATTTTGACGAAAATGGATATTTTGACCGGGCTGGAGTCGATTCGCGTGGCTGTCGCTTACGATCTGGATGGGCAGCGCGTTATCGAACCTCCCAGTCGAATTGAAGAACTTGAGCGGGTAGTTCCAGTATACGAGGCTTTCTCAGGATGGTCTGAACCGATTGACCGCGCGCGTAGCGTAGGCGATTTGCCAGAATCAGTGCTTGCATACGTCAAGCGTATAGAGGCATTGGTTGGCGTGCCGATCCGCACTCTGAGCGTAGGCCCTGAGCGCGATCAACTCGTGGATCTCTCCGGTTCCTAGCTATCATGGAAAGTGGCACATACTCCTTCCAGATGGACGCTCCTGTCGTATATCCGCCAGGACGGGTTGTGTCACTGGTACCTAGTATCACTGAGTCGTTATTTGATCTTGGTGTAGGGGATCGGCTGGTTGGCATCACCGACTATTGTATTCGTCCGGAAGCGCAAACGTCACGATTACCACGCGTCGGAGGTACCAGGAACCCTGATATTGAACGCGTCCTTTCACTAAACCCTGATTTGGTGATTGTGAATCAGGAAGAAAACCGCCGCGAGGATGTGGAACGCCTGCGCGAAGCTGGTGTAGCCGTGTGGGTGACGTTCCCGAAAACCGTGCGCGAAGCGTTAAACCTGCTGTGGACAATTATGGAAGTGTTCGATGAGGCAGGAATGGTCGAGCGTGTACGGGCGATGGAATGGACATGTGATTGGCTGGAGCGGCTTGCTGAACAGCGCGAAAATATTGAACTGAAGGTCTTTGCGCCAATCTGGTTTGATCCACTAATGACGTTCAATCACGATACCTACGCTCATGATTTGCTGCGGCTGTGCGGGGGAATCAATGTGTTTGCTGATCGCGAACGGCGTTATCCATTGGCGGCAGACCTGGGGCAGGTGGAACCGTTGGCAGCAGATGATCCAAAAATTTCAGGCCGTGATATTCGCTATCCCCGAGTTACACTAGATGAAGTGCTTAACGCGCAGCCTGATATAATATTACTGCCTGATGAGCCGTTTCCGTTTGATGAGGGTCATCGTGAGCAGTTTCTCGCACTTGATGTGCCAGCCGCACATAGTGGGCGAGTCCATCTCATTGATGGATCGCTGCTCACATGGCATGGTACCCGCATCGCTCATGCCTTTCAGGATCTGCCCCCGCTGCTTTACAAGGATGACTAGACCTGATGCAAACTTCTGACCTGTTCGCTGTTCTTCGTGACGTGATACATGACCTTAAGCAGCCATTGACGGCAGCGAAGGGCTATATTGAGATCGTTCAGTTCAAAGGTGATCTCAATGACGATCAGCTTAAATACAGCGAAAAGGCAATCGCCCAACTTGAGCGCATGGAAACCGATGTCAATAATCTTCTGGAAATGGCATGGCTGGAAGCTGATTTGCCGCTGAATCCTGATGATGTACGGCTTTCGCTGGTGGTAGAGCGCGCGCTGGAAGTGACGCAGTATCAGGCTGAACGTGCTGGAATTACGATTAAGGCGGAATTTGATAAACGTGGGGACACCGTTCAGGGGGATCATCGGCGGCTTATACGGGTGGTCCAAAATCTGATAAGCAATGCGATAAAGTACAATCACTCTGGCGGCAGTGTCGAAATTTTATTGATACCACAACCGGATCGTGTAACGTTGATCGTGAAGGATACGGGACTTGGCATTCCACCGCAGGACATGCCGTTTATTTTTGATCGCTTCTATCGCTCACGTCGGGACGAACTTTCGCGGATTGAGGGTAATGGGCTTGGGTTGTCAATCACGCGGGGCATCGTGGAGCGGCATGGCGGGAACATTAGCGTTCAAAGTGAGCTTGAACAGGGTTCAACATTCACGGTGAACTTGCCCCGCGAATATAGAGTACAGAACCAGAGCAGCGCGAACGAATCGCTGGATGGTGTTGATGATGCTGATCAAGAACCAGATTCTGATCCTGATCTGGACGCAGATAGCGCGGGCGCTGAGTGATATTTCGCTTGCGATAGGTTGTGACAAACGGTACAATTGATGCGCTGCAATTCTGACTTACGGAGGCTGGCGTGCGGCGATTATTTTTCTTCCTGATAATTCTGGTGATCCTGATCATTGGCGGTGGTTTAACCGCAATGATTGCCTCATCTGCAAATGGCGCCGCTGATTTTCTGCCCATACTGACTATCACGGCAGACCCGAACGCGTCTTCGGCAATTATGCAGCCCTGGAAAGCCGAGCAGATGTTCCTGTTCCTCGGTTTTGTTGTTACCAGCTTGGTTGGCATGGCAGTGCTGATTGCCGTTATATTCTGGTTGCTGGATCGGAGTATGCAAAATACTGCGCTGAAAGAAGCCGGGGTCACTCCTAACGCTGGGACGACGATTGAAGTTAGAAACGCGGATAAGCTTCCGTCCAATACCTCTGGTACGGCGAGTTAGTTCTTCACTGGAATACGCCCGGCTGACAACTTGATCCGGCTGTGGTTTATTTGGAGTTTTGAATCATGGCGAAGTCGCGGTGGTTCGCGCCCCTTGCGCTGACGACTGCATTATTGACCATTGGCCTAATTGTATTTGGCGCGGTTGTTCGCGTTACCGATTCTGGCCTTGGCTGCGGTAACCATTGGCCGCTTTGCAACGGCACTATTTTTCCGCCTCTGGACAACCTGACAGCATGGATTGAATGGCTGCATCGGCTGTTTGCGCTGCTGATCGGCATTTTCGGCTTGATCACCCTGATACTGGCGATCATAGGTTATCGAAAGCATAACCGCGCAGTACTTATCGCTACTGTCGTTGCGGCGATCCTGTTTTTTGCGCAGAGTATGCTTGGCGCGCTGGTGGTAGTGCTGGACTTGCCACCGACGTTCGTTACTCTGCATCTTGGGACGGCGATGCTGCTGCTAGCGGCGCTGGTGGTGGCGGCACTGCTTGCCGTCTATAAGCCAGATGCACATTATCAGGCAGATAAATTTACCAGCCTGACCTATGCAACTACGGCGCTTTCGCTGGTAATCATCCTGACCGGTGCGCTGGTACGCGGTAGTGGAGCAACGTTGGCCTGCACCACCTGGCCATTATGCGATGGCGCAATCTTGCCGACAGGCGCAGGACAATGGGCGATGATCCATATGTTTCATCGTCTTGCGGTAGCAGCGTTGGGGGTCGCAGTTGTAATGGTGGTGTGGATGGCATTTTCTCTCAATCGCCCACGCCGCATTAAATCACTGGCAATTGCTGCAGGCGTTTGTTATCTGGCGCAAGCTGCTATCGGTGCAATGTTTGTATTTACTTCCGCGGCCCCTCTGTGGGGCGCGCTGCATGTGCTGTTTGCGGCGTTAACATGGATACTCTTTGTCAGCCTGAGTGTATTTGAGGCTTTAAATACACGCGAGATTTCAACGGAGGCTGCGGCTTGGCAGTCCAATCCCGCGCACAATTAAACAACGATAAACCGTCTATTGTCCGTACATTACGTACTTATCTGGAACTGACTAAGCTGCGTATTGTGCTGTTATTGCTGTTCACTACCGTGACAGCAATGGTAGTGGCGGCCAACGGTATTCCCGATCTGGTGATATTGGTGCCTACGTTGATTGGCGGTTCGCTTTCTGCTGCTGGCGCGAGCGTGATAAACCAGTACCTTGATCGCGATCTTGATATAAAAATGTCGCGCACCGCCCGGAGGCCAATTCCTTCAGGGCGGGTGAAACCGATCAATGCCCTGTTGTTCGGATTGGGGTTAATCGCATGGTCAACCTTCATCCTGTGGG
>CAZBPB010000036.1:13730-16167 GCA_964493565.1 uncultured Pleurocapsa sp.
GCTAACTAGTCTTCTAGCGCTGGGCGGCGCTGTTTATTACGTTGTCATCTATACGATGCTGTTGAAGCGAAACACCGTCCTGAATATCCTGATTGGCGGCGGGGCAGGAGCAATGCCCGTCCTGGTTGGTTGGGCGGCAGTAACAGGCACGCTTAATTTCCAACCATTTCTGCTGTTTGCCATTGTGTTTTACTGGACCCCACCGCATAGTTGGGCATTGGCGCTGCTGGTCAATACTGACTATGCCAGAGCCAATGTGCCAATGATGCCTGTAGCACGCGGCGAAGATGTAACCCGCACTCAGATATTATGGTATTCGGTACAGCTTTTGATCGTGAGTTTGCTACCCGTGTTCTTTTCGATGTTCGGGGGCATTTATTTGCTGGCGGCGCTGGTATTGGGCGGCGGGCTGATTTACCAATCTGTTCGGCTCATTCGCAACAAAGATGGCGCGTCTGCGCGTCGTGTGTATAAGTATTCAACAATGTACCTCGCTTACATATTCATGGCGATGATACTCGATGTGCTGATACTGTAGAACTGGAACTCGCTTGTGAACCGCAAAACCTTGACCAGCCCACCGGTACTTATCGTGCTTGTGATGCTTGGTGCAATATCGGTAGTTTTTTTAATCGTATTGCTCACTTCTTCAAATGAAACCGATCCTGGAATGACGCCGGAAGATTTCAACACGCGAGGCGCGGAACTTGTCGCACTGGGGAATGCTGAAAATGGGGCAGCTCTCATCGTTTCAAAAACCTGCTCTGCCTGTCATCGTGAAGAATCCGGCAGCGTCGGCCCATCTTTTATCGGAATTGTTGATTACGCGGGAACGCTGCGTTCCGGGTATACCGCAGAAGGGTATATCCTCGAATCAATTCTTGATCCCGGTGCATATCTCTATGATAACTATACCGATTCAATGCCGGCATTGGGAACACAGCTTTCCGATCAGGAATTGGCCGATGTTATGGCCTATTTGATGACTCAACACGCTCAGTAAAAATGTACCTGGATTCAATCACGCTTGCTGCGCTGGTGGATGAACTGCTTGATTCCATTGCTGGCGGGCGAATTCAAGACGTGATTGATGTGGATGATACCGGTATCGGACTGGAAATCTACAGCGATCACCGCCGCCAGTATCTTTACCTGAGCGCCGATAATACACGCCCACGTATTCACCTAACGCCAGATAAATTGCGCCGGGGGTTACCCAAACCTACGCAAATGGGGCTGCTAATGCGCCGCTTTGTTGAAGGTGGAATGGTTGCGCACATCAGCCAACCAGAGTGGGAACGCGTGATCATCATAGATGTTGAAGGCCCAGATGGCGACGTACAAATCGCTGTCGAACCGATGGAGCGCCGCGCTAATCTACTGCTGCTGAAAGATGGAATTATTCAGGACTGCATGCGACGTGTGCCACCGCAGGTGAACCGCTATCGCACACTGCTGCCCAACCATACGTATCAGCTGCCGCCTCCACAAAGCGGAAAAATATCACCGTTCATGGTTTCTGAGGCGGAAATGGCCGGGTTTTTTAGTGGGGCAGAACCCAAATCAAAAGCCCAACAAGTGTTGACGACCCGTTTGTTCGGCATGAGTCCGCTGCTGGCGCGGGAAGTTCTGTTCAGTGCCGGTTATGTAACAAATGTGAGTGCTGATCAGGTGGATGCTGCACCGGTTCTATTAGCAATGCAAAAACTGATCGAACCTTTGAAGCGACGCGATTGGAAACCGGGGACTGCTGAAAATCCGCCGCGTGAACGGGCCTTCAGCGTGTACCCGCTGGCGACGATCCCGAATTGGCGATCAGTCGAAAGCGTTAGCGCGGCGCTAGCGTGGTATTACGAAGCCCCGGTAGGTATTGATGCCTACGATGCCGCCAAACAGCCCGTTCGTGATGCCATAAACGAAGGTGTGGCAAAACTTAGCGCCAAGATCGCGTCGTTAAGCGCATCCCTCAAAGATGATCAGGCGCGCGAAGTGCTGCGACAAAGCGGCGAGCTGATACTGGCATATCAATACACGCTTACACCAGATCAAACTGAACTGCGCGCGCAATACGACCCGGATATGCCGGAACTGGTGATTCCGCTGGATACTGGTTTGACGCCGTTGGAAAATGCCCGGCACTATTTTGACCGTTATAATCGGGCTAAGCGCGCTTTGGAAGACGTACCGGGCTTACTGCGCGATACACGGGCGGAACTGGCAACGGTGCGGCAATTGGCGACTGATCTGGAACTGGCATCGAATTGGCCAGAAATTGACGAAGTACAGCAGGCACTGCAGGCGCTTGGTTTATGGCGCGGCAAGCCGATGCAGAAGATCGGCGGTGGCAAAAGCGCGCCACTGCGAATCGTCACCGAAGATAACTTTGTCATCTGGATCGGACGGAACAGCCGCCAGAATGAGCAAGTTACATTTGACA
>CAZBPB010000037.1:0-3142 GCA_964493565.1 uncultured Pleurocapsa sp.
CGCGGCGCTAATTACGCAGGCGGTAGAGGACGGGACATTGCTGGAACTGCCAGATATTGCCCCCTATGCTCTAGTAACATTGCAAATTGAGAATACAGCGACGCCTTTCTTCCCGAACGATCTGTCCATTGAGGAAACCTCAAACGGGCTGGTACTGGAAAACGGGCTGGTAAGAGTCGAATTTAATCAGCAAGGCGAGATAGCACGCCTTCTGGACAAAGAGGCTGCGCGAGATGTTTTGCCTGAAGGCGGAACCGCCAATGTGTTACTGGCTTTTGAAGACCGTCCAATGCAGTTCGACGCATGGGACATTGATATTTACTACGAAGACCACACGGAGCGCGTCTCCAACATTGAAAGCCTGCGTATCATCGAAACAGGCCCGATTCGCGCTGGCTTCGAAATTCGCCGCCGTTACCGCAGCAGCACGATTGTTCAAAAGGTGTATCTGCATCACGACAGTAAACAGATTGACTTTGATACATGGATTGACTGGCGTGAGCAGCACATTTTGCTGAAGGCGGCGTTCCCGCTGAACGTCCTTTCGCCACTGGCGACCTTTGATATACAGTGGGGCAACGTGCAGCGTCCCACCCACCGCAACACGTCATGGGAGCGCGCGCGTTTTGAAACCTGCGCCCATAAATGGGTAGATTTGAGCGAGAGCAACTACGGTGCGGCGCTGCTGAACGACTGCAAATATGGGCATGATGTGCTGGATAACGTGATTCGATTGACGCTGTTGAAAAGCGCGACAAGCCCTGATCCACATGCAGATCAAGGGGAACACCGGATGACCTACAGCCTACTGCCGCACACTGGCGACTGGCGAAACGGGGTTGTGCCGGCGGCCTATCATCTGAACAATCCACTGATTGTGCGGCGGGGGATGGGCGGAAATGCGACTGAACGAGGCGCAGACTCATTTGTACAGGTAGATTCACCGAACGTGGTGATCGAGACGGTGAAACAGGCGCAAGACGGCAACGGGGTGATCGTGCGACTTTATGAAAACCAGCGCACACGTGGAAAAGTGAGGCTGCGCGTAGGGTTCCCGCTGGCGGCTGTGTATCATTGCAATCTGCTTGAAGAGAACGAGGTGCAGCTTGAGACGGACGAGCAGAGCGTGAGTTTTGAGCTGACGCCGTATCAGATCATGACGCTGCGACTGGTGGCGAAAACTCGATAGCAGCGCGCCAGATTTCCATTATGCGGGGCGGTTTGGAAACCGCTCCGCCGCGCCTCATGATTGGAGGTTGCTATTCCTGAATTCATCCCCGGCATACGGCTTTCGGAAGCATTTTACCGGGAAGCGGTGCGGCCTATTCTGGAGGCACATTTTCCGCAACTACGCTACAGCGCGGCGCTGATCGGTTCGGGATCGGAGGTGCTTGGTTTCGACACGCCAATGTCTACCGATCACCACTGGGGGCCGCGCTGTTTGCTCTTTGTTGATGAGCGCAGCTTTGAATTACGGGGTGAAATCAGCACAATTCTAAGCCAGCACTTGCCCTATGAATTTTACGGCTATTCTACGCACTATTCGCCGCCGGATCTGGATGACAACGGCGTGCAGCATCTGGAAGCGATTGGCGAAGGGGTTGTCAATCACCGGGTTGAGATCTTCACGCTGCGAACGTTCGTTCAAGATCGGCTGGCTTTTGATGTTGTTGGTGAGATTGAAACCGCAGATTGGCTGACATTTTCACAGCAGCGCCTGTTAGAAATTACTCGCGGCGCAGTATTTCATGACAATCTTGGTTTAGAGGATTTGCGTGCGCGTTTCGCCTTCTATCCAGACGCAATATGGCGCTATATGCTGGCTTCAGGATGGGCGCGAATCGGTCAGGAAGAATCGTTTGTTGGGCGAACTGACATGGTAGGGGATGATGTTGGCTCACAAATTTTGACGGCGCGGTTATGTCGTGATGTAATACGCCTCGCTTTTCTGATGGAACGCCAGTATGCCCCATATGCTAAGTGGTTCGGCACTGCATTCGCGCAGTTGGAATGCGCCCCTCGCCTACTGCCTACACTCAACGCGGCGATGTCCGGTAGAACATGGCGGGAACGCGAGCATCATCTCGCGAACGCTTATGAAAACATTGCAGCAATACACAATGTTCTGGAGATTACTGAACCTATTCCCGCAAAAGTATCACCTTTCTTTAGCCGTCCCTTTCAAGTGATTCACGGCGGGCATTTTGCCAGCGTCCTGCAAGCCACTCTACCACCAACGCTTCAATGCTTACCTTTGATTGGCTCGATTGACCAGTTTTCAGACTCGACTGACTTGCTGGAAAACGCCGTACTGCGACTGCCGCTGAAAGCACTATACTCGAATACATAGAACCCGGAATATTCGTTACTATCCCGCTTTTGCTGCAGCTTAAAGGAATAAGATTTTGAGAACCTTACCCGATACAAGGGAAGCACTGAAATGATAGATTTACATTCGCTCGAAGTCTGGTTTTTGACGGGAAGCCAGCATCTTTACGGGGATGAGGCATTGAGGCAAGTGGCTGAACATTCCGAAGAGATCGTGCGCGCGTTAAATGCTTCGGGCAGCATTCCCATGCGTATTATTTTCAAACCAGTGTTGACCACATCCGAAGAAATTCTTACCGTTTGCATGCAAGCCAACGCAGCCCCGAATTGTGTCGGGGTAATCACCTGGATGCACACCTTTTCGCCCGCCAAAAACTGGATTGCCGGGCTAATGGCGCTGCAAAAACCACTCGCGCACCTGCACACTCAATATCATCGAGATATTCCATGGGCAACCATTGATATGGATTTCATGAATCTGAACCAGGCGGCACATGGTGACCGCGAGTTCGGTTTTATAATGACCCGCCTGCGTATGAATCGCAAAGTAATTGTCGGGCATTGGGCTGACCCGGACGTAGGGGCGAGCATCGCCAGTTGGTCAAGGGCAGCGGCGGCCTGGCATGACCTGCAAATGGCGAAGTTCGCGCGCTTTGGCGATAACATGCGCTCGGTAGCAGTGACTGAAGGAGATAAAGTTGAGGCGCAAATGCGTCTCGGCATCGTAGTTCACGGGTATGGTGTCGGCGATCTTGCCGATCGGGTTCAACAGGTATCCGATGCCGAAATTGATATGCTGGTGATTGATTACGCG
>CAZBPB010000037.1:3152-5287 GCA_964493565.1 uncultured Pleurocapsa sp.
TAATTTTCTGAAAGACGGCGGCTTTAAGGGTTTCACCACCACATTTGAAGACCTTCATGGACTGGTACAACTGCCCGGCATTTCTCCACAGCGTTTAATGGCGGAAGGATATGGTTTTGCTGGTGAAGGTGACTGGAAAACTGCCGCTCTGCTGAGAGCAATGAAGGTGATGAGCGCCGGCCTTGAGGGTGGCACATCCTTCATGGAAGACTACACCTATCACCTCAGTCCGAATGGTATGCAGGTGCTTGGCGCGCACATGCTGGAAATTTGTCCTTCAATTGCAGGCGGTGATGTACGGCTGGAAGTGCATCCATTGGGTATCGGCGGTAAAGCTGCCCCCGCTCGCCTGGTTTTTGATGCGAAACCCGGCCCGGCAGTAAACGTATCGCTGATTGATATGGGCAACCGCTTCCGCATGATTATGAACGAAGTGGATGTGATCCCAGCGCAAGAGCCGCTGCCCCGTTTGCCGGTTGCGCGCGCGCTGTGGATTCCCCGTCCAAATTTGAAGGTTGGCGCGGCGGCATGGATTTATGCGGGCGGCGCGCATCATACGGGCTTTAGCCTGTCGCTAACCACTGAACACATACAGGATTTTGCGGATATAGCCGGCATCGAACTGGCGCGAATTGATGCGTCTACGCAGATCCCCCAATTCAGAAATGAATTGCGCTGGAACGACACCAGTTATTTATTGGCACAAAAGCTGTAGCCGGGAACACTTTTACTGACGGCGCAAACGCTGTCCATTTTTATGCTAGCTTTGTGCGAGCTATACGATCTGTAGGCGAATCTCTACGTCTCACCGAACATTGTCACAATTTTCATTTTCCTCGACTTAAGCGTTTAATCCCATCCTGCTCTAGTCATTGATCCCTTGTTCAGATTATACAAATCGTATTACAAGTCAGAAGAATCCTCGTTATACTGATATTGAGAGCGCTCTCAAGATAGAGTTTGAAATGAAAAGATACACTTTAGACGAAATTGGAAAGATGGCAGGGGTTTCAAGAGCAACCGTTTCACGGGTGATCAATCACTATCCACACATTCGCCCGGAGATTAGAGAGCGCGTTGAAGCGGTGATCTTGCAAACCGGCTTTCAGCCTAATGCGGTAGCACGGTCGCTGGTTTCTAGCCGTACCAACATTGTTGGATTGATCATTCCCACCATCGTTGAAGAAGTATTCTCTGATCCGTACTACGCGCAGGTTATCAGCGGGATATCGCAAAGCTGCAACGCGAATGGCTTGATTCTGTCATTATTCCTGATTCACTCGCTTGAAGAAGAGCGAAGTGTCATTCAAGCGGTTGTAGGCACCGGGCTAGTAGACGGATTGATCATTACCGCCAGCCGTCGTAACCGTGACATGCTCTCTACCCTGCTTGCCAGCCATATTCCGATTGTTTTCATCGGGCAGCCTGATGACGAGTCGAATACCCATTATGTGGACGTAGATAATGTTGCTGGTGGCAGCCTTGCAACCAGCCATTTAATCTCGCTCGGCTACCAGGACATCGGCATCATTGTTTCTAACATCAACAAATCCGGTGAAGCCCGTCTCACTGGATACCAACAGGCGCTTAGCGATCATGGGCTGCAATTCACAGAAAAGTTAGTCGCTTACGGTGACTATTCATTTGAGAGTGGTTATAAGGCCATGAAACAGCTTATTGATCATAAGCCACAGGCGATATTTGTGACCAACGATACTATGGCATTTGGAGCCATACGGGCAATTGGCGAAGCCGGCTTTAGCGTACCTGAGGATATTGCGGTCATCGGTTTTGATGATCTTCCCTCTGCGCAGCGTGCGGAATACCCTCCTCTGTCCACAATTCGTCAGCCAGTGAAACAAACGGGGGTTAAGGCGGTTGAACTGCTGCTAAAGGTGGTTGGGGGGGAAGTTCAGGAAGCGCAGCATCAACTTATTCCCACGACGCTGGTTGTTCGTGAAAGCTGCGGCGCGCTAAAAATGACCGATGGGAGTGCTTAAAACACAGAATGTATTTTGTTTTCATAGTTTTGAGAGCGCTTTCAAATATGCTTTCTTATCAATCGAAATGGCTTTAATCAGGATGATTTTGATGAAACAGTCCACTAGTACCTTTTTTACTGTGTCTATTGATCA
>CAZBPB010000037.1:5297-11764 GCA_964493565.1 uncultured Pleurocapsa sp.
AACTCGTTCATTTGACAGACTTATTTTTCTAGTTAAAATAAGTCTTATTTTAAGTAATAAATCTTTACTGGAGCAGATCGTCTAACGATGGTTTTATCGCCTTCTACCACGCGTGACATCAAACGGATTAACCGCAGCAACGTCATGCGCAGTCTCTTTTTCGCAGGCTCGCTAAGCCGCCTTGAGCTAAGCAAGATTTCCGCGCTTAGCCCGGCGACGGTGACAAACATCACCGCAGAGCTTTTAGACGAAGAAATTATCATCGAGTCTGGCCTCGATCATTGGTATTGATCTAGGCGAGACCCATATCTACTGCGAGCTATTCGATCTCAAACTACGCAGACTTCAGTACGTACGCTACGACGTCTCTCCTGATGAAAATCACGTAGATACGATTGCTTCACTAATTGCGCAGGGTATTCATGAACTGCTCGCGCAAACAAATGTGAGCAGTCACCAGTTAATCGGCATCGGCATTGGCGTTCCGGGTACGGTCAATCCGGTCAACGATGTCTCGATTAACGCCCCGAATTGGGGTTGGCGCAACGTGCCTTTGCTCGACAAGTTAAAGCAGAAGGTTGAACTTGATATTGAAATCTGGCTGAACAACGGGGCGCAGGCAATGGCGCTTGCTGAAAATTGGTTCGGCGCCGGCGTTGGCTTGAACGATATTGCAGTTTTACTGGTTGGTACGGGCGTTGGTTCTGGCCTTATCACCAATGGCAAGCTATACCGGGGAGCATCCAACAGTGCCGGTGAATGGGGTCATTTTTGCATCGAAATGAACGGGCGTGCATGCCGCTGCGGAAGTCACGGATGCCTTGAAGCCTATGTTGGCGCGCCGGCCGTGATCAGCCGATTTAGCGAGCTTGATCATTCCGGAATACTCGTATCGCAGGACAGCCAAATCCGTAAGCTAGAAACTATCATTCAGGCTGCCCGTGAGGGAAATCCGACAGCGATTCAGGTCATGGATGAAGTTACGCATTTTCTCGGCATCGGCATCGCCAACATCATTAACTACGTGAACCCGGAACTGATCACACTGGGCGGGTGGCAGGGGCGGATTATCGGCGCCTATATTCTGGACAATCTACGGTTAGTGGCAGAACAATATGCCCTACCCCAGCCCTGGAAATCGGCAAAAATCGAACTCAGCGAGATTGGCTGGGATGAAGTAAGCCTCGGCGCAGCAAGCATCGTTTTAGAAAAATTTCTAAGCGGAGAAATCCGCCTTGAACTTTCGCGGCAGGTTTAACGCCGCGCACCATAAGAAAAATGAGAACCTTAACCATGAAACTCATTATTTTTGACCTTATATCTTTGAGAACTTTCCCATCGCAGCAAAAGCTGCATCATACAACGCTGGTTGTCCGCGCTTAAAAGGCCGCGGTTCGATCTATTGCATGGATTAGTGAAGGGAGCAGACAGGCAAACCTCAAAAAATGGCACGGAATTGAGAGCGCTTTCAAGGCACGAACTGAACTGCGTGCTGGAACGGGGACAGCATAAATCTTTATAAGCTGCTCCATCACCCCTCTCAAAAAGGCATACTTCGTTTATAGCGCGCAGTCTATAAGGAGATAATCATGCGCATGCGAAATATCTTTGGTGTAGTTCTATTTTCGGCTGTTTTAGTCCTTTCTTTCGGTGTTGTAAGCGCACAGGAACCCGTCACCGTTCGCTGGTACGTGGGTCTTGGCGCGGGTACTGACGCACCAACTATCGCCGGTCAGGAAGCTGTCGTGGCGGCGTTTAACGAAGCACATGACGACATCGAACTGGTTCTGGAAGTCGTGGACAATGCTCAGGCGTATGATGTCCTGAACACCCAGATCGCTGCTGGCAATGCCCCGGACATCGTTGGCCCGATGGGCGTGCGCGGTCGCGCATCGTTCCCCGGCGCATGGCTTGACCTTGCCCCTCTGATTGAATCTACCGGTTACGATCTGAGCGACTTCGATCCTTCGCTGGTCGAGTTCTATCACATCGCCGAAGAAGGCCAGGTGGGCTTGCCTTTCGCCGTGTTCCCGTATTTCATGATGTACAACCAAGACCTGTTCGATGAAGCCGATCTGCCATATCCTCCGATGAACTACGGCGAACCGTATGTTGATGCAGAAGGCGTGGAACACGAATGGAATATCGAAACCGTAACCGAACTTGCCCGTATGCTGACCGTTGACGCTAACGGCAACGATGCGACTATGGAAGAATTTGATAATTCCCAGATCGTGCAGTGGGGCTTCGGCGTAAGCCACACCGACGTTCGTGGCCGTGACACATTGTTCGGCGCCGGGAATTTCGTTGATGCAGATGGCAACGCAGTTATCCCTGACAATTGGCGCTATGCCGAAAATTGGTATCACGATGCGATGTTCGGCGATCAGGCTTTCTATCCGAGCGGCGCTTATGCAGGCAGCGACTTGCTGGCTGGTGGCAACTGGTTCGGCAGCGGCAACGTGGCGATGGTCCCGATTCACCAGTGGTACATGGGCTGGGGTACTGCCGATCTCGCTGATTCGTGGGATATTGCCCCGATTCCGTCTTACAACGGCGTGACCACTGCCAAGCTGCACGCAGACACCTTCGGGATTATGGAATACACCCAGAACCCTGAAGCTGCATTTGAAGTATTGTCCTACCTACTGGGCGAAAAGTCTGAAGAGCTATCCACGATTTACGGCGGTATGCCCGCGCGCTTGAGCCTGCAGGATGGGTTCTATGATCGGTACGTTACAACCCTATCCGAGCAGTATCCCAACACCAACTTCGACATCAACTGGGATGTTGCAATTCAGGCGCTGGCTTATCCCGATAACCCGAACCACGAAGAAGGTATGCCGAGCTTCCTGGAATCCAGCGCTCGCTACACTGAATACGGTCAGGTTGTTGAGAATAATGCTGATGCTGACGTAGACGCAGAGTTGGACTCGCTCCAAGCTGACCTACAGGCGATCTTCGACGCTGCCAACAGCTAAGCTTTAGATCATCCGGGAGATGCCTAACCGCATCTCCCGGCTAGATATTCGCCCTGCCCAAATTCCACGCAGGACTAAATACGATGGATATGATTAACGACATGAAAGTCGCGGGTCGTCAGGCAAAAAATGGTGGACTATTGAGTTCATTCAAGTTATCGCCTGCACGACGCCGCGAAGCCAAGTGGGGGCTGTTCTTCATCAGCCCCTGGCTTATCGGCTTCACCGTTTTCTATCTCGCGCCAATGCTAACCTCGCTTGGCCTCTCATTATTTGAATTCACACTTTCCTCGCCAGAAGATGCGCGCTTCATTGGTTTGGCAAACTGGCAGCGTATGCTGTTCAATGACCCGAATACGTGGGAAGGATTAGCGATCACCTTCAAGTTCGCGCTGATCTCATTTCCCATTGGCATGATACTGTCTTTCTCGTTGGCGGTACTGCTTAACTCAAAAGATCTCATCGGAAAAAACCTGTTTCGCACGCTGTTTTACGCACCCACGATGGTGCCCTTCATCGCATCCATCCTGATCTGGACGCAGGTACTCAACCCGAATACAGGCTGGATGAACCGTATTATTGACGTTACCGGTATACAGGCAACCGGCCAAAATGGCCTGCGCTGGATGGATGATCCAAGCCTGATTTACATTGCCTATACCTTCATCGGAATCTGGGGCATTGGCAATACCATTCTGATTTACCTCGCCAGCTTGCAAGGGGTTCCTACAGAACTCTATGACGCTTGCAGCATTGATGGCGCCGGCTGGTGGCGGCGGCTGTGGAATATCACCGTTCCGATGATTACACCCGTTATCTTCTACAATCTGATTTTAAGTCTGGTCGGGCTGCTGCAGTTCTTCATAGTTCCCTGGGTACTTAATCAGGGCAGCGGTTATCCTAGCGGTGCCTCCAGTTTCTACATGATCTATTTCTATAAACAGGCCTTTAACTTCCAGAACATGGGTTATGGCGCGGCACTAGCATGGCTGCTTTTTATCGTCGCCTTAGCGATTACCATCTTCCTCTTCGCAACAGCACGTTACTGGGTGTACTACGCAGGAGGAGAAAACAAATAGCATGGCAACGATGACTTCCCCTCCATCAGAGAATAATAATCCTATCAATGTTGCAAAGCGGCGCCGTCGCTTGCTGAATCAGTCGGCGCTTACGTTGTTTGCCTTAATTATCCTGTCTATCTACCTGATGCCGCTTGGCTACGGATTGATCAATTCGGTCAAAACGCAAGCGCAGGTTTCGGACGCGCGCGCACCACTTATGCCTTCTGACCCCGTTACTTTTGAATACGAGGGCGAAGAGTATGAGGTTTTCACAGTGCCTACTGATGATGGCGAAAAACAGTATGCGTTAATTGATCCGGGCCGTCGCGAAAGTACCATGCTGGACATCAATAATGTCGAAGCTGGCCCGTTTGAATGGGAAGGTAACTGGCGCACCCTACTCCCTGTAACAGAACTCGCCTTCCACTTCGAGAATTATCCTAGAGCATGGCAAACGATTGACTTTCTACGCCTTCTAATCAATACGCTGTTGTATGCCATTATTACCATGATCGGTACGCTGGTCGCGTCATCAATGGTTGCCTACGGCTTTGCCCGCTTCCGCTTCCCGTTCAAAAATGTACTGTTCATCATCCTAATGGCTACCATTATTCTGCCGCCTGCTGTCACGCTTGTGCCAACCTACGCCTTTTTTGTGAAGGTATTAGGCTGGGGTGGCACGTGGCTTCCGCTGATCGTTCCGCAAATGTTCGGCAACGCCTACAACGTTTTCCTGCTGCGACAGTATTTCCTAACCATTCCCCGCGAGATGGAAGAAGCGGCGATGATTGATGGCGCGGGGCCGATTCGCACCTTCATATCAGTGATCATTCCTCAGGCTGTTCCTGCACTAACCGCAGTCGCGCTGTTCCACTTTTTCTTTGCGTGGAATGACTTTTTCGGCCCCTTAATTTATCTAGCCGGTAATCGTCAAGCCAATCCGATTACAGTTGGATTGACTGAATTTAACGGTCTATACAGCACTGAACCACAGCTTATCCTAGCGGCGGCGATTATCTCAATGCTTCTGCCACTGACGATATTCTTCCTTGCGCAGCGCGTTTTCATTCAAGGAATCGTCATCACTGGCGTAGACAAATAACCGTTGAAAGAGTGATGTGATGATAGATGTAAAACAACCACACATCGGGCAGACTGATGAAGCTGCTATTGATGCGTTAATCGAACAAATGACACTGGCAGAAAAAATCGGGCAGATGACACAGATCGAGAAAAACAGCATCACGCCCGAAGACATCACCCGTTATTCTATCGGCTCTGTACTCAGCGGCGGGGGTGGCAGCCCTGCCGTTAATACGCCTGCTCACTGGGCGCACATGGTACGCAGCTTTCAAGAAGCGGCACTTAAGACACGCCTCGGCATCCCCCTGATCTATGGCGTGGATGCGGTACATGGGCATAACAATATGCATGGGGCGGTGATTTTTCCGCACAATAATGCGCTCGGGGCAACCCGCGATCCCGATCTGGTACGTCGTATTGCTGAAGTCACCAGTAAAGAATTACTGGCAACCGGCGTTCACTGGAACTTTGCACCGGCAGTTTCTGTACCACAGGATATTCGCTGGGGACGCGCATACGAAGGATTTAGTGAAAATACCGACATTGTGGCTGAACTGGGCGCCGCCTATGTTCAGGGTTTGCAGGACAGCGAACCCCGTATCATGGCTTCGGTTAAACATTATCTCGCCGATGGTGGCGCAGAATGGGGAACGTCGCAGGCGTACCAATCTGTTACCGGCATCTGGCGGGCACCCACCCTTGATGGGAAGATCGATCAGGGGAATGCGCGCGTGGATGAAGCCACACTCCGCAGAATTCACCTGCCCCCGTACAAAGCCGCGATTGAAGCTGGCGCAGTAAATATCATGGTGTCTTACTCAAGCTGGCAAGGTACCAGAATGCACGGGCATCATTACCTGCTTACAGAAGTGCTCAAGAATGAACTGGGCTTTACCGGTTTCCTCGTTTCTGACTGGATGGCGGTACACCAGATTGACAGCGATTATGACGTTAGCGTGGCATCTGCGATCAATGCAGGTCTGGATATGGTGATGGTGCCTTATGATTATCAGGCATTCATTGAATCTCTGACAAAATCTGTGCAAGCTGGCATAGTGCCGATGTCTCGCATTGATGATGCGGTACGCCGTATTCTACGCGCGAAATTCTGGGTCGGCTTGTTCGACAATCCCTATGGTGATGATGGCCTGCTGGCAGATGTTGGCTCGGCAGAACATCGCGCCGTTGCCCGTGAAGCCGTTCCCGTTGCCGCCCGCGACGCGCTCGACGTTGCCGGTGACGGGGTTCACCCGGCGAACGACGTCGCCGCGGTTCTGGATGAACAACAGCGCGCCGGATCCGTCGCGCGCCAGCACGGGCAGGTGATACGCGCCGGCCGCCG
>CAZBPB010000037.1:11774-12455 GCA_964493565.1 uncultured Pleurocapsa sp.
TGCTCAAAAACGAAGACGCTCTGCTGCCTCTTTCTAAGAACGAAACTATCCTGATCGCCGGACGCGGCGCCGACAATATCGGTATGCAATGCGGCGGATGGACGATCCTGTGGCAAGGTGATAACGGCGCAATTACCCCGGGTACCAGCGTGCTAGATGGCGTTCGTAGGGCGATTGATAGTGGCGCGGAAGTAGCCTACAGTGCTGATGGCAATTTTGGAGGCAGCGAACCTGCGCCAATTGGCATCGTCGTTATTGGTGAAACGCCATATGCAGAAGGCGTTGGTGATAACGAGAGGCTTGCGCTGCTGGATATAGACAAAGAGGTGATAGCGCGTATGCGCCGCCGCTGCGCTAAGCTGGTGGTGATTCTGCTCTCTGGCAGGCCGCTGATCATTACTAACGAACTGAACGAAGCTGATGCCTTCATCGCCGCATGGTGGCCAGGAACTGAAGCTAACGGCATCTCTGATCTGTTATTTGGAGATGTGCCATTCACCGGAAAACTATCCTTTTCATGGCCGCGCAGCATCGAGCAAGTGCCCCTTAAGGCGCTTCAGGAAAGTGCTGAACCGCCGCTGTTCCCGATAGGTTTCGGATTATCGTGAGGTAAGCCTATTTCGATGATCGGGTAAACAGCGTTGCATACCCCACGCTGGCCCCTTCTTTTGTAGGGACAAG
>CAZBPB010000037.1:12465-16158 GCA_964493565.1 uncultured Pleurocapsa sp.
ATACTCCACTCTGGTCTCTTCTTTTTGTAGGGGCAAGGCAAACTTTGTCCCTACAAAGTCGCTCTCTTCCAGATAACGCTTATTCCCAATTTTTCATAACTGAAGGAGAAAAAATGCTTCGCGCCCGTAATTTTATCCCCTTTATGCTGAGCGTAGTGATTGTGCTCTTGCTCAGCGCGCCGCTCATGGCACAGGATGAGCCTGCATATCTCAACCCCGATCTTTCTATTGACGAACGCGTTGCCGACCTACTAGCGCGTATGTCGCTCGAAGAAAAAATCGGTCAAATGACGCAGATCGAGAAGAACAGCCTTACGCCTGAGGATGTAACCGAATGGTTCATCGGCAGCGTCTTAAGCGGTGGCGGTGGCTATCCCTTCCCCAACACCCCTGAAGCATGGGCGGAAATGGTAGATGGCTTTCAGGAAGCTGCGCTAGCAACGCCGCTGGCAATCCCGTTGATTTATGGCGTTGACGCAGTTCATGGACACAACAACGTTGTCGGTGCGGTCATCTTCCCGCAAAATGTGGGGCTTGGCGCAGCCCGCAACGCTGAACTGGTTGAAGAAACGGCGCGAATTACCGCCCGCGAAATGGTTGCTACTGGCATTTACTGGGACTTTGCGCCGGTGATCGCTGTGCCACAGGATATTCGCTGGGGACGTGCTTACGAAGGATTTGGCGAAAACACCGATCTGGTAACGGAACTCGGCACCGCCTATCTGATCGGATTACAGGGCGAATCGCTATCCGATCCGGAATCGGTGTTGGGAACGCCCAAGCATTTCATCGGCGATGGCGGTGCGGCATGGGGCACATCGCCATTTGGCCCGGAAAATATTGACCGGGGCGAAGCCATGGTAGATGAAGCCACTCTACGCGAACTGTATTTGCCGCCTTATGTTGCCGCTATCGAGAATGGCGCGCAAAGCATCATGATCTCGTTTTCCAGTTGGGACGGCCTGCCCATGCATGCCCAGTCGTACCTGATCAATGACGTACTGAAAGGTGAACTGGGTTTCACTGGTTTTACAATCTCTGACTGGGCGGGCATTGATACCATCGGCGGAGATTACTACGACGCCGTAGTGACCGCGATCAACGCCGGCGTTGACATGAACATGGTTCCGTATGATTTTGAACAGTTCATCAACGTAATGCTGGAAGCGGTTGAAAATGGTGATATCACCGTCGAACGAATTGATGATGCAGTAAGCCGCATCCTTCGCGTCAAATTTGAGTTAGGTCTATTTGAACATCCATTTAGCAATCCCGAATTGATCCCCTCTGTCGGCTCAGACGAACACCGCGCTGTCGCTCGCGAAGCAGTCGGTCAATCGCTGGTGCTGTTGAAGAATGAAAATGAAACCCTACCCATTCCGGCAGATGCGCAAACAATTTTTGTTGCCGGTACGGCGGCTGATGACATCGGCTTACAGTCCGGCGGCTGGACAATTGAATGGCAGGGACGTCCGGGAAACATCACCGACGGAACAACTATTCTTGAAGCCCTTGAAGCAGCAGTCACTGAAGGCACAGAGGTGCGTTACAACCGCTTTGGGCGTTTTGAAAACTTCACCGACGATGCTGGAAACCCGTTGATCGCGGACATCGGCATTGTGGTGGTAAGTGAGCAGCCATACGCTGAATACGAGGGCGACAGCGCCACACTGGAACTGGCCGAGTCTGAGTGGAGCACAATTGAGCGGCTGCGACCACTGGTTGAGAAGCTCGTTGTAATTGTATTGTCTGGTCGTCCGATGATCATAAATGAGGCGATTGTTAGCGCAGATGCCGTTGTGGCAGCATGGCTGCCCGGCAGCGAAGGCGAAGGAGTGGCTGATGTTCTGCTAGGCGCTCAGCCCTTTGTCGGCAGGCTGCCCTATACATGGCCTCGCAGCATAGAGCAGCTGCCCTTCGATTTTGCAAACCTACCTACCGAAGGCTGTGATGCGCCGCTCTTCCCATACGATTACGGCTTAACCTATGAAAACAGTGAATCCTCATGGGTGAATCTGGCGATTGAATGCTCTGGCGGCGAAGCTGTAGCCGCCGAACCTGTTGATAGTGAGGGCGTGGAAGTTGCCGTCGCTGGAAATATGCTAGCGCCCGAGGGAGTCTTCGGGGAAACCTACTACGCCCCTTTTCCGGTTAGCATAACGCTGGACGGCGATCTCGTAGATTGGGCGGGAGTGCCACGCGTAACGCTTGCAGGAGCATCTGAAACACCAACCGTCAGTTTTGCAGCAGTGGCTGATGGTGAGAATTTGTACTTCAGCGCTAATGTGACCGACGACAATATCATTACCGGGCAGCACGGCGCAGAATACTGGAACGAAGACTCTGTAGAGTTTTATATCAATGCCACCGGCGACCTGAGCCTAAGCTCTTATACTGACGGCGTTGCCCAGATCACAATTCCGGTGCTCAACGCTGATCAGCCTGATGAGCCGGTTATCGGTGGGATTCAGGGCACAAGCGCCGATGTTCAACTTTCGGTAAGGCGTACTGATACCGGCTACATCGTGGAAGCAGCGGTGCCTTTGATCAATGATGTCTGGGAAATCATTCCCGAACATGATGGCGCGATCGGCTTTCAAGTGCATTTGAACGGCGCATCATCAACAGACCGCGATACCAAGCTGATCTGGTCAGTTTTTGATAGCAGCGACCAGTCATATGTTGATCCGGGGCTGTTCGGTCAACTGATCTTCTTTGAAGTTGGCGAAGATGCCGCACAGGCGAGCGAAGATAACAGCGAAACGGTTCTGGCAGACGATGGCATTGCATGGGATTCCCGCGAATGGACGCTGGTCTGGTCAGATGAATTTGAGGGCGAAACCGGAACGCCGGTGAACGCAGAATACTGGACACATGATGTTGGTGGTCACGGGTGGGGTAATAACCAGCTTGAATACGACACCAATGATCCTCAAAATGCCTCTCTGGATGGCAGTGGCAATCTAGCAATCGTCGCCCGTGAAGGCAGTCCTGAAGGCCGATTCTGCCATTATGGCAATTGTGATTACACGTCTGCGCGATTAATCACCCGGAACAATGTCGAATTGACATACGGGCGCGTTGAGGCAAGGATTCAAATCCCGCGCGGGCAGGGCATCTGGCCCGCGTTCTGGATGCTAGGATCAAACTTCCAGCGTGTTGGCTGGCCCAACAGCGGTGAAATTGATATCATGGAAAATGTTGGAATGGAGCCGCAAACGGTCTATGGTACGGTGCATGGCCCGGGATATTCAGGGGCTAATGGGGTTGGCGGTTCATATAGCATGAATGAAGATTTTGCCGATGATTTCCATGTATTCGCGGTTGACTGGGATCCGGAGGCGATCCGCTGGTATGTAGATGGTGAACTGGTCAATACCGTAACGCCGGACGACCTGAACGGGCATGAATGGGCTTTCGACCACGACTTTTTCATCATCCTGAACGTGGCTGTAGGCGGCTACTGGCCTGGCAATCCTGATGAAACCACCGAATTTCCACAAACCATGCTGGTGGATTACGTGCGAGTGTATCAACTGGCAGAGTAAACAAATGTTAGTACTTTGTCCGGTAATTTTCTTGACAGGGCGCAGCGCGCTGCGCCCTGAATATTTCGCGAATGCATCACTAACATCAAAATTGCGTGTTCGCTAGGCGTTTACATCTCCGCATAGATGCACCTGAATGCCCATC
>CAZBPB010000038.1:0-535 GCA_964493565.1 uncultured Pleurocapsa sp.
AGCCGGAAAGCCACATGATGCGTGCCGCCGCGCCCCAGAAATCCCGTCTTGGCGGCGGGCTGCTCAATCACATGCACCTCTTTTCCCGGCCCCCCGCCGTCCATCCCGTAAATGGTGATCGTCTCAGCAGGATTTTCGGGATTCGGCTGTTCGGAAAGCTTCTCGAAGTTCAGCAGCGTGCTGAAAATCGGCTCTATCGGCGCAAGATGCGGTACTGAAAGGCTGATGCCGTAAAAGCCGCGTATCGCGTGTTCTACCGGAATCTCTGTGCCATCCCACACCTCGCCCTCAAAATCCGCGCCTTGATCGTCTACCAGCGTCATTCGCTGCCCTTCAAAGTCCTCAAACCGGATCAGATCGCGCCCGTCAAACTGCTCAATCTCGCCGTGTTTCACCTGATGTGCATCGAATCGCGTCAGCCAGTATTCCAGCGCTGCCCGCCCATTCACGCGAAACATCGTATTCACAATGCTGTCGCTGCCGCGTCTTTCCGGCGCAGCCTGCGGCCAGTCGAAGAAGGTCATATCTGTGCCCG
>CAZBPB010000038.1:545-4285 GCA_964493565.1 uncultured Pleurocapsa sp.
CTGATTCACGCTTTTCTTGACCAGTCGCAGCCCCAGAATCCGGGTGTAGAAATCATGATTTTTATGAACATTGCCAGTGACCGCCGTCACATGGTGAAGACCGTGAAGTTGCATGTTGGTTCCTTTCCCTAAACGATGAAAGTCGTCTTGTTATCTGATTGGCGAAATTGGTTTTAGCGTATCCAACTGCGGGCTATTTGTTGCACCCACTCTTGCGTATCGAGAACATCCGCTCCGGTCAGTCCGTGACCGGCGGGCTGTTTTTGAAAGCTGACTTCCGCGCCACAGGCTGCTAGAAGTCGGGCAAGCTGTTCGGCTTGAAGGAACGGCACCATCTGGTCGGCAAGCCCGGTTTCAATCAGTACCTTCGCGCCGTTCAAATCAGGCAGTTGCTCTGGTTGCAATGGCAGCATAGGCCGCAGCAATATCGCCCGTTTCAGCACTTCTGGGCGCAGCAGCAGCAGGCTGGCGGCAATATTTGCGCCGTTAGAGTAGCCCACCGCAATCACCGATTCGCGAAGGATGCCGTATTCGCCCATGGCCGCCTCAATCCAGTCTGCGATCTCATGGGTGCGAAAGATCAGGTCTTCTAAGTCAAATACGCCTTCCGCTTTTCGCCGGAAGAATCGCGGCATCGTGCCTTCCAGAATTTTGCCGCGTGGGCTAAGCAAACCCGCATCCGGCGCGATCTGGCTGCCGAGCGAGAGCAGCGAAGTTTCATCGCCGCCCGTACCGTGAAATAACAGCAGCGTTGGCGCTTCCGGTTGCGATGCTGGCGTATAGTGATGGATAAATTCCTGTGCCTTCATGATGGCAGCTTCCTTAATTCCGTCATTCGACAAAACTAGTTAGACATCGAATGATTTGACATCGAATAGATTATCACACTATAATCAGGGCGTCAATCAGAAAAATATTAGAATCTGGAAGTCACGTCGTGGGCACGAAATATCAGGGAACAGACGCCGAAAAACAGGCGCTGAATGTATATATCAAACTGACGCGCGCCGCCGCCAGCGTACTGGATCGCACTAACCGCCATTTAGGCGCGTTTGGCCTCACACCTAGCCAATTCGGAGTGTTGGAAGTACTCTACCATCTGGGGAAACTACCGCAGGTCGAAATCTCGCGGAAGCTGTTGTTAAGCACCGCCAACATGACCACTGTACTGCAAAATTTAGAGAAAGATGGTCTTGTGTGCCGTGAGCGTGATCGTCAGGATCAGCGTTACATGCAGGTGACGATTACTGAAGCGGGGCGGGCATTGATTGAGAAAATACTGCCCGCTCATGTGGCGGGCATCGCGGCGGAAATGAGCGTACTAACGAATGATGAACAACAGATACTTGAGCAGCTTTGTCGGAAACTCGGCTTGCAGGAAAGATAAATATACGGGTGGTTTATGAGCCGCTCACAATCCCGATCTAAGCCTTCGAAGCTGGCTGATAATGAAGTGCGACTACTCCCGTGGAGAATGGTGTCGCGCTCAATAAGTTCATTTTAGTCTTTCCTAGATTTGCCAGAAGTCGTTGACCACTGCCCACTAAAACCGGATAAACCAGCAGCCGCAGTTCATCAATAAGGCCGCTTTCCAGCAGGGTTTGTGTCAATTCGCCGCAGCCATACTGCAAAATGTTCTCGCCTGTAAGCTGCTTCAACCTCGCAACTTCTTCCGCCACATCTCCCTTGAACAGCGCTGCATTCCATTCCAGTGGTTCGTTCAGCGTGCGTGATGCGACGAACTTTGGCAGCGCGTTCATCCGGTCTGCAAATGAATCAGCCCCTGCGCGCGATGACCACGCTTCAGAGAAAACCTGATAAGTTTCGCGTCCCATAATCAACGTATCTGAGGCGAAAAGCAGTTCAGACGCATATTGCATAAATTCTTCGTTGGCATAATCGAACGACCAGTTTTGGGGGTTATCTATCACTCCATCTACGGTCATCATGGTTGACACAATTACTTTTCGCATTTTTAGCCTCTTCGTGTAGTGTATCGTTGACACGATGAGCATAAATGATTACAGCAGGGGTGTCTTGTAAAAAAACGCAATTACATTAACCCGCTAACGAGGGCGATTTGCGTGGGGGTTTGCCCCATATAACGCTTCAGAGAACGTGTAAGGTGCGCCTGATCGTAGTAGCCGGTCTGGTAGGTGGTATCGAGAATTGAATCCCCACGTTTCAATAACTCGGCGGCTTCCCGCGCCCGCTGAATCTGGCGAAAAGTACTTTGTGTCAGGCCGGTGGTTTGCAAAAAGTGATATTGAAGTGAGCGCGGTGAAATATCTAGTGAACGGTTTTGGATAACGGCTTCTACAACCGGATCGCAGATCAACAGGTCTTCGCGCATCAGCCGCTTCACGAAGATATCGGCATTGTCGTAGGTTGGTAGTTCCCAAACTGCGCCGTGCAGCCAGAAAGATTTTTTACTCGCTTTGGGTAGTATTATGTTGCTATTCACTAACTGTCGGGCAGGGAGGTGGGACAAATAAGACCCCACGCGAAAGCTAATGCCGAAGAACTCGGCATCGGCGGGACTATCCACAATAGATGCGACAGTTTCCGGCCCGCGAACCGTAATTTGCGTTTCTCCCTCATATCGCCAGATGACCATTTCCCAATTGCTGACAGCCTGCGATATAAAAGTGCCTGCGGCATTGCTAACAGTATGCCAGATCGTTTCGACCAGCGGGGAATCGGATGACCGATTGTCAAACAAAAATTCCATAGGCGTCCTGAATTTGATCGCCGCATTGACAAACATACATGCGCCTTGAATAGGCAGAGTGTGAATGCGCGCCCCAATTTCGCTTCCTGCCGGAACCGGAATTGTGCAGGCTGTCGTGTTTTGTTTGGAAAGAAAATCTATTTAAAGTATATTTTACATTTGAGGCTCACATTTTTAAGAAAAGTACACTACTTGAAAGGAATTAAGATGAGTACCCGGGTTCGTTGGTCTTTGCTGTTGTTGTGTTTGCTGATCGCTGCTATTGCTGCACCCGCTTTGGCGCAAGAGGAAACACTGACCGTTCTTTGCACACCACAGGAAGATTGGTGTGTGGCCATGACCGAAGCCTTTGAAGCTGAGACTGGTATTGACACCAACTATGTTCGCCTATCCTCCGGTGAGGCGTTGGCGCGTATTCGTGCCAGCAGCGCTGACCCCGAATTTTCGGTGTGGTGGGGTGGCCCGGCAGACGCCTTCATTGCTGCTGCCGAAGAAGGGCTGATCGAAGCATACGATTCGCCAGAAGCGGCAGCTATTCCCGATCAGTACAAAGATGCAGATGGCAATTGGACAGGTGTATATGTTGGCGCGCTCGGCTTTTGTTCAAACGTTGACGTTTTGAGCGAGCTTGGCGTCGAAGCACCGACATCATGGGATGATCTGCTCGCCCCGGAACTTCAGGGCTTCGTTGCAATGGCGCATCCTGCCACTTCCGGCACGGCCTTCACCGCATTCTGGACAGTCGTGACCCTTCAAGCGGACGCGCTGGAAGCTGAAGAAGCTGGCACAGGCTACGATGAAGATGGCAATCCAACCGAAGCCGCGCTTGACGCAGCTTTCGAGTATTTCCTGGCACTGAACAATAACATCCTGCAATATACCCGTTCTGGCTCTGCGCCGGGAACGCTGGCAGGTCAGGGCGAAATTGCGGTTGCCATCATTTTCTCGCACGATTGCACCAAATTGCAGCAAGAAGGCTTTGATGGTATTTTGACCACTACCTTCCCCG
>CAZBPB010000038.1:4304-4607 GCA_964493565.1 uncultured Pleurocapsa sp.
TGGGTATCATCACCGGCGGGCCTGAGCCAGAAGCAGCCCGTATGTGGTATGACTGGGCGTTGACTGCCGCCGCGCAGGAAATTGGCCCCACTGTCAATTCGCTGCAACTGCCCACCAATCCCGACGCAGCAGTTTCTGAGCTGGCGGTAAACTTGAGCGAGATCAACGTCGTTGATTACAATTTCTCGGCGGCGGGCGAGAATCGTGTAGCAGTTACCGAGCGCTTCGATGCTGAGGTAGCAACAACTCCTACGGAATAGTGTGATTTGTTAATCATCGTTTCGGCAAACTGGCCTCTGCTCA
>CAZBPB010000038.1:4617-8261 GCA_964493565.1 uncultured Pleurocapsa sp.
TATCAGGAGAGTGCCAGCTAGTGATACGGAATAACCAGCAGATCAAACAACTTAGATCGCTATTTAAAGATCCACTTCTTTTATTCGTATTGATATTTTTAATCATTTTCATTGTTGTAGCCATTCTGATGCCAATTCTCTCGATTGTGGGCGAAAGTGTATCGGAAGAAGGGCGTCCACTTTTCTATCGCTATCTTAGCGACCCTGTATATCAAACTATCATCTGGAATACGTTGGTTTTGGGGACGCTGGTCGGCATTCTCGGCACGGCGGTGGGCTTCCTGTTCGCCTTCGTGCAAGTCAAATTGAATGTGCCTTTCAAGCGATTTATGCACCTTGTCGCACTCATTCCCGTCATCTCTCCGCCGTTTGCGCTGGCGACATCCGCCATTGTACTGTTCGGACGCAGCGGCACTATCTCGCGGGGCATCTTTGGCGTTCGCTACGACATCTACGGGCTAGATGGTCTGGTGTTCGTGATGACGCTGTCATTCTTCACCATCACCTATCTCAATATGCGCGGCATGATGGAAGCGCTTGATCCTGCTCTGGACGAAGCTGCAATCAACCTTGGCGCGAATCGCTGGCGTATTTTTCGCACGGTGACTATTCCAATGCTGCTGCCCGGCATTGCCAGCTCGTTTCTCCTACTTTTTGTTGAGGCGATTGCCGATCTTGGAAATCCGCTGGTTTTGGGCGGCAACTATGAAGTGCTCGCCACCCGCATTTACGTCACGGTTATCGGGCTGTATAACCCTACGGGCGCAGCTGTGCTCTCTGTGATTCTGCTGGTGCCTTCGCTGCTGGTATTCGTAGTGCAACGCTACTGGATTGGTCGTAAGAGCGTAGTCTCAGTAACAGGCAAGCCTACCGGTACTCCCCAGACCATTGATAATCCATTCGTGAAATGGGGGTTATTTGCGGCAGCGATGCTGGTCTGCCTGATCGTGGTGCTGCTTTATGGCGCAATCTTGCACGGTGCTTTTGTAACGGTTCCCGGCGTGCGTTGGGATTTTACACTGGATCATTTCGACTTCGTGATCAACGGCATTGGCTCTCAGGCCATGCGGGATACAACGATACTTTCTAGTATTGCCACCCCGATCGCGGCGTTCATTGGCATTTTGATTGCCTATATCGTGGTTCGAAAGCAAATTGTTGGCGGAAGTTTGCTGGATTTTGGCGCGATGCTTGGTATCGCAGTGCCGGGTACGATCATCGGTATCGGCTATATTCTGGCCTTTAATACCCCGATCATGATTGGCGATATCACCATTATTCCCAAATTAACCGGGGGACAGGCAATTTTCGGCGGCGCTCTGGCAATCGTGCTGGTATACATCACGCGCAGTGTACCGGCGGCGCTGCGTTCTGGTACCTCATCTCTGGCACAAATTGACCCGGCAATTGAGGAAGCATCGGTTAGTCTGGGCGCGGATACTGCTAGAACTTTCCGCAAAATTACCTTGCCGTTAATTCGACCAGCGCTGTTTGCCGGGCTGGTTTACGCGTTTGCGCGTTCGATGACTACGATTTCGGCAATTGTCTTTTTGACGACTCCGCAAACCAAAATTATGACACAGCAAATTTTGAATGAAGTTGAGAACGGGCGTTACGGTAATGCGTTTGCATATTGCGTGATTCTGGTGGTGATTGTGCTTGTGGCAATTGGCGTGTTTTACGCCCTTGTCGGAACGAAAACCGGCGCAGAACGCCGCATACAGGGCGGATAACTATGGAAGAGCAATCGAAACAGGTCTTACTAAAACTTGAGCGTATCGTCAAAGAATTTCCAGATCGCAGCGGGCATGGTGCTGTGCGTGCTGTTGATGACGTATCGCTAGATATTTTTGACGGGGAGTTTTTAACCCTGCTTGGCCCTTCTGGCTGCGGCAAGACTACAACCTTGCGTTTGATAGCAGGGTTTGAACTTCCGAATAATGGGGAAATCCTGCTGGAAGGCAAAGATATCACCCCACAACCGCCCAACAAACGTGATATGGCGCTGGTCTTTCAAAATTACGCGCTGTTTCCGCACATGTCAGTTTTCGATAACGTGGCTTATGGCTTGTATTCTCAGAAAATGCCGCGTGCCCAGATTCGCCAGAAGGTGAATGAGTCGCTAAACACCATCGGGCTGGCAGGGCTGGGAGATCGCCGTCCAAATCAGCTTTCGGGCGGGCAGCAGCAGCGCGTGGCGCTGGCACGCTCGCTGGTCATGGAACCGCGAATCCTCCTGTTTGATGAGCCGCTCTCAAATCTGGATGCCAAATTACGGGTGCAAATGCGCAGCGAAATTCATCGCTTGCAGCGTAGGTTGGGAATCACCAGTATTTACGTCACTCACGATCAGGTTGAAGCGATGGCGCTTTCGGATCGCATCGTGGTGATGAATAAGGGGAAAATCGAACAAATAGGTACGCCGGAAGAAATTTATCACTTTCCGAAAACGCGGTTTGTGGCAGATTTCATCGGACGCGCCAATTTTGTGCCAGTTGTAACCGGGGCAATTTCTGGCGGGAAGGTGAAGATCGCCCTATTGGGAAAACAGATTGAAACAGATATGCCCTTTGACGTGACGGAAGGCGCGAATACCACAGTGATGCTTCGTCCGGAAGCGCTTTCATTGCGGCAGGATTCAGCCTTGCCGCAGGCCGTGATTGAACAGGCGATGTATCTGGGGACAGAGATCGAGTATATAGTCCGGTTAGACGATAATCTGTTGACCATCGCTGAAAATGACCCGCGCAGGCGGCACATGTTTGCGGAGGGCGAGACGGTAGGCGTAGACTTTATTCCCGAAACCGTTCACCTGCTGCCAGATTAGGGTAAGAGGGGCGCGCTATGCTGCGCCTCTCACGCTTTAACTGAACCTGTCAGTAGGTTTCGAATGAAATTGATCCTCAAAATCAAATACACGAGATTAGGGAGCAGCAATGACTGTTTCGCCGCCTGCCAACTGTGACCGAGCCGCACAGTTTTCCTCAGCTTCACAGAGAACCTCTGACCAGCGTAGATTTCAACAATTGCCAGCTTCATGCCAAAATAATGCCAAAATACGATAGTGTTTTATGATCATGAACGATAGTTTCTCAAATTACTTTGATGTAAAGCGCCAGATAGTGGAACTTGCCCGATGAACGTGAGCCTTCAAGACTTGCCGCCCACCGATACCACGCTGAATGAACTTGCATTTCCCCTCATCATTCTCGTGCTTGCGGGGATTTCATACTTTCTAGCGCGCTGGGTATTAGGCAGCTTCGGAATGCGGCTGTTGACGCGCGCCAATGAGGGGCTGGCGAATGAGATTGCAAAGCAGCGCGTCCTACCCGCGCTCGCTTTAGTTGTGCCAGGGCTGATCATCCTGTTTTTTGATCCGGTATTGAGCCAGCAGCTTGGCTCGATATACGATGTCGTCGTTCAACTGGTGGACAGCTACGTAATTGTCGTCTTTGCGTTTACCTTGCACCGATTTCTGAATGCCCTTGAAAAGTTTTTCATTAAAGGGCATGAGGCCAACGTTACAAACCTTAAAGCCGTTTTTCGCATCCTGCGCGCTGGTAACTTGGCGCTTGCGGCGGTGCTGGCGATCAGCGTTTTTGCCAATATTCCGGTCACCTTGATTATCGCTGTGATCGGCATTG
>CAZBPB010000038.1:8271-13675 GCA_964493565.1 uncultured Pleurocapsa sp.
TATTCAGCGACATGATTTACAACGTTGTATCGAATGCCTCACTTCGGCGGCGCGGTCTGGTGTCGGTAGGAGATTGGTTAGAAATTCCGGCGCTTCAAATTGATGGCACTGTCAAACACATTGGGCCGCAGTTAATCGAGATACAGAATTGGGATAATACGTTAGCAACAGTTCCAGCGCGTTACTTAATGAGCAATACCTTCCGCAACTGGCAGGAAATGTTTAGTTCCGGCAGGCGGCGGCTTGAACGTACCGTTTACATTGATCTGGAGACGGTACAACCGGTTGATGACGCATTTCTCGATTCTGTACGTGATCTTCCGGGCGTCGCCGCATATATCGAAAAACACGCGCGCGCTGATAATTCAGGCGTAGATGCCTTAACCAATGTCGGCCTTTACCGAACCTATCTAATGGGGTATCTGGGAAGACATCCGCACATCGCCAAAGACGGATCATTACGCGTTAGCAATAACGATGCAGATGGTAAAGGATTGCCGCTGGTGATCATAGCCTATTTGACAGAAACGCAGACGGTGCCCTATCAGCTTCGGGACTCTGAGATATACGAACATGCCGTAGCCATTGCGCCGCGATTCAACCTCCGCGTTTTTCAATTTCCAAGCGGCTACGATCAGGCATCCTTGCGAAGCGTTTCACCAATGGATACGACGCAGGCGGAGAGCTGACATAACCGCCCGCTTGTGTGCAAAACAACGGGTATGTCGCGCTTGTTTAACATGATTGCGCAGATGATGAACCGGGCATTAGATGTTGAGATAGGTAAGAAGGTATAGTTTAGAGTAGTTGCTTGATCTCGCGTGAGTTGAGACAACATGCCTCTGGTTTTCACCCTCGAACGACCGGATACCTCAGATGCGATACAGCTTATCATTGAGCTTGAATCGGGCTTGGCGCAAAACTACGCGCCGGAAAGTCGGCACGGCTACAGCATAGAAAAACTGATACGCGAAAATGTTGCCTTCTTTGTTGCGCGCGCTGATGAGGTTCCGGTTGGCTGTGGGGGAGTGCAGCTATTCGGTACAGAATATGCTGAAGTTAAGCGGATGTATGTACGTCCCCAATTTCGCGGCGCAGGCTTTTCCAAACAGATCTTGAATCACCTGACAGAATATACTCGCCAGCATGGTCTAACAGTTCTGCGTCTGGAAACAGGCATTTATCAAAAGGAGGCTATCGGTCTCTATGAAAAAATGGGCTTTCAACGTATACCGCCATTCGGCCCGTACCGGGACGATCCTGTAAGTGTATGTTACGAAAAACGCCTTGATCAAACCGCTTTATTTCCGTAACCAGCGTTCAGACATTCAGCGGTTCATCACCTATGTGAAGTTTATCGGAAAGCCTATGCGCGTACTGATTATTGAAGATAACCCGGTTGACTTACGCTTCATGCGCGAATTACTGCATCATCAGCCTGTTCCCTTTGAACTGTCGTCATGCCCCACATTGAGCGAAGGCATCATACGCTTGAGGGCGCAGCCTTTTGATGCTGTTTTGCTTGATCTTTCCCTGCCAGATAGTGTGGGCGTAAAAACGCTGGAAGCGCTAAAACTTGGTATGCCGGAAATCGCAGTCGTGGTCATGACTGGCTTTGATGACCAGCAGATCGGTGTTCAGGCCGTCAAATCTGGAGCGCAAGACTATCTTGTTAAAGACGAAACGGATGGGCGGTTGCTGGCGAAATCGCTGATTTATGCAATTGAACGCCAGCGTATCGAAACTGCTGAACAAGAGCAGCGACGTTTTGCTGAAGCCCTCGCTGAATCCGCCGCTATTCTCTCAAGCACCCTTGAACTGGATGAAGTGCTTGATCGTACATTGATCACTCTGGGACATGTATTCAATCATGACGCCGCCACGATTGCCTTGATTGAAAACGACCGCTTGCAGGTGGTTCGGGAACACGATTATTCAGAGAATATTTCCCGTCCTATCCAGCAAAATCTGAACGCGCCTGTAGAAGAGTATCCCGCGACCAACAGCCTGATATCATCAAGGCAGCCCCGGGTTATTGGCAATATTCATAGCACAGCGTTTAACCTTGACATCCTGCGCGGCTACCATCAGCGCCATCAAGTGCGTTCGTATGCCGGAGCGCCGATCATTTTTCGTGATCAGATTCTCGGTACAATCAGCCTGTTTAGCCATGAAGCCGATGCCTATTCAGAAGTCATTGGTCAGCGTTTGATGGCTTTTGCCAGTCAATCAGCAATCGCCATTCAGAACGCGCGTCTTTTTAATCAATCTTTGGAACTAGCTGCCGTCGAAGAGCGCCAGCGTTTAGCCCGTGATCTGCACGACTCGGTCAGCCAAACCCTTTTTACCACCAGCGCAATGGCTGAATCTGCTTTACGACAATGGAATAATAACCCCCCCAAAGCCTACAATCTGCTGGAAGACGTATATCGGCTAAGCAGGAATGCGCTTGCCGAAATGCGCGTACTGCTTTTCGAACTGCGCCCTAGTATGATGAACAGCGCCACGCTCAAACAGCTTTTTGAACAGTATCTTCAACCAATACAGGCGCGCCGTGATCTCCGTATCCAATTGGAAATTAATAACGGTTTTGAGCTTCCCGGTGAGCAGCAGCTTGCCCTTTATCGTATTGCTCAGGAAGCGTTGAACAATGTTGAGAAGCATGCACAGGCAACGGAAGTATTCATCACGATTTCCCGTCAGTCCAACGGTCTGGCGTTAACCATCACCGATAACGGGCATGGTTTTGATGTGAATTCTACGCCTTCAGGAAGCTTCGGCTTAGCCGGGATGCGCGAACGCGCCGAGAAAATTCACGCATCAATCAATGTGCAGTCAGAACCCGGACACGGCACCCGGATTAGTGTAGTTGTTCCGTTTACTAGTTAGAAAGAGTGAAATCTGATGACCGCTCAAGAGAAAATTCGGGTATTGATTGCGGATGATTATGATATGGTGCGCAAGGGCTTAATGGTATTGTTGGATAACTTCGAGGATATCGAAGTAGTCGGCGAAGCTGTAAATGGCCAGGTTGCTGTTGATTTTTGCCGTCGTATACCTGTGGACGTGGTTTTGATGGATTTGATCATGCCCCGCGTCAACGGTATTGAGGCAACAGCGCAGTTGCACACCGTTGCTCCGGATACGCGTGTTATTGTGCTGACCAGTTTCAGCGAAGACGAAACTGTGCAGGAAGCATTGAAAGCCGGCGCAACCGGATATTTGCTCAAGAATATTTCTGGTGATGAACTGGCAGATGCTATTCGCAAGGCTTACGAAGGGCAGTCTACACTTGCGCCAGAAGCAGCGCAGGCGCTCATTCGAGCTGCCACCCGTCCTCCCCCCCTCGGTCATGATCTCACTGAACGCGAGCGTGAGGTGTTGGTCTTGATGATGGGCGGTTTGAACAACCGTGAAATTGCGCGACAGTTAGTCATTAGCAGTTCAACCGTGAAGAATCATGTCAGTAGTATTCTGGCGAAATTGGGTACCACCAGCCGTACTCATGCGGTTGCGCTAGCAATTGAACACAAAATTGTGCAGCCCGGCTAACCTCGATAAACACGCGAAGTGTAGGCCGGGGGCTGCTGCGTGTCTCGACCTAACGATCACCTCCGTCGGGACGCCATGCAGGCGAAGCGTCCCACGCGGAATCATCCGTTAGCCGCCGCACATCGCTTCCGTCTGCATCCATTAAATAAATGTCCATATTCCCCCTGCGATCTGAATAGAATGCGATCCGGCGGCCATCTGGCGACCAGACCGGTGAATAATCTTCGGAACGGTTGTTTGTCAAGCGCGTCACACTTTCGCCGAAACGATCCATCACATAAATTTCAGTATTCCCATCCCGATCAGAGTCAAACAGAATATACGCGCCATCTGCCGACCATGCCGGCGCATATTCCTCGGCAAGGCTATCCGTAAGGCGGCGCAAGTCGCTGCCATCTGCATTCATCACGTATATTTCATTGTTTCCGTCGCGGTTCGAAACGAAAGCAAGTTGACTGCCATCAGGCGACCACACGGGTACATTATCCTCAGCCGGGTTGTTGGTTAAGTTATGCGGTTCCGTTCCATCAGCATTCATGACATAGATTTCGGGATTGCCGTCACGATTGCTCTGAAAAGCGATCCGGCTGCCATCTGGCGACCACGAAGGTGTCCTATCCCACGCTTCGTTGTAAGTTAATCGCCGCGTATTGCTGCCGTCAGCATCCATCACATAGATTTCGCGATTCCCGTCGCGATCTGACATGAAGACAATCTGACTTCCGTCCGGCGACCATGTCGGTTGGCTGTCCTCTGCATCATTTGCCGTCAATCGCCGCGTATTGCTGCCATCAGCATCCATCACGTAAATTTCCAGGTTTCCGTCGCGGTGCGAGTAAAAGGCAATCTCTTCATTCGCAGAAGCTGTACCCAAAGACAGCGGGTTAACCCTGCCTGATGTCGCTATGAGCAGCAGAACTGAGATTGAGTAGAGGAAAATGCTATGACTACTGCTGAATAAGAGTTCCACGTAAGCTAATTCCTTGTTGCTGTGTCTAAATATTACTACTTGACCTTGTAGTTGGATACAGGGTGTACAAAGGGCTTATGACCTTACTAACACGTGGAAAACTGGCAAAGCGCTGCGGCGTAAACCGGGAAACGGTGCGTTACTACGAACGCAGTGGCTTGCTTCCAGAACCAGAACGTTCTGAAGGTAATTATTGTCTGTTTGATGACGAAGCGGTAGATCGTCTGAACTTTATCCGAAAAGCGCAAACTGCGGGCTTTTCGCTGGACGAGATTCGCTCGCTGCTGTCGCTTAAGTTTGATCCGATTTCAACCTGTGGCGATGTTAGCGCAATGGTTCAGCAGAAGATTACCGACATTGACGAGAAGATTCAGGCATTGATCGCAATGCGCGAGTCGCTGGTTGTGCTTCTGGATGATTGCCCCGGCGGTGAAGTGCCAGTTGAGGAATGCCCGATTCTTGAAAGTTTTTCAATTGCTGATATTGAAGCAGCCATTTGACCGCTGCCTGAAGAAAGACGAAGATAATCCATGCAAACTGCAACTGTCCCCAACAAGACTAATGAAACAAAAACGGCATTAATCTCTCTGCCGATCACCGGCATGACCTGTGCGAGCTGCGTTCGCTCAGTAGAACGCGCTTTGAGCAAGACCCCCGGTGTGGTCGAGGTTAACGTCAATCTTGCTACTGAAAAGGCTTCTGTTAATTATCTGCCGGAACTAGCACAGCGTAGTGATTTGGTTCACGCTGTCGAAAATGCAGGTTACGGCGTTCTCCAAATTGCAGAAACCGCTGCCCCTGAAGATGCCGAACGCACGGCGCGGCAGGCCGAAATTGAACGCCAGAAGCGGTTGGTCATCATTGGCGCCCTCTTCACCATTC
>CAZBPB010000038.1:13685-15790 GCA_964493565.1 uncultured Pleurocapsa sp.
CGGCGCGCTGTTCACGCTGCCGCTGTTCATCCTGAGCATGGCGCGTGACCTGTATATGGCGAGTTTTGCCGGAAGTGACATGTCTGCGCATATTCTTGCTGGCACAATGGCTGGCCCAAATCCGGCGTTGAACTGGCTCTTATGGGCAGGCTGGCCTTTTGTGTTCGGTTTACTGGCAACGCCGGTACAAATTTTGTTGGGTCGGCAGTATATCGTTGGCGCATATAAAGCAGCTCGCAATCGCACCGCCAACATGGATACGCTGATCGCATTGGGTTCGCTGACCGCCTATATCTACAGCATCATCGTATTGATTGGCATGCTCACAGGCGTAACCGCGTTGGCTGGTCACGTTTATTTTGAGACATCGGCGGTTATCTTGACGCTGATCACACTGGGCAAATACCTGGAAGCCCGCGCCAAAGGCCACACCAGTGACGCTATCAAGAAACTGATGCGTCTCGCTCCAAAAACTGCCACCTTGCTGCGCGACGGTAAAGAGATGGATATACCCGTTACTGAATTGGTGGTAGGCGATATTCTGGTTGTTCGTCCCGGCGAGAGCATTGCGGTGGATGGTGTGGTTATTGAAGGTCAGTCCTCGGTTGACGAATCTATGCTCACCGGTGAAAGTTTACCTGTTTCTAAAACGACTGGCAGCACTGTCATCGGCGCGACGCTGAACAAGCAGGGTAGGCTGGTGATCGAAGCGCAAAAAGTTGGCGCGCAAACAGCCCTTTCCCAGATCATCCGGCTTGTGGAACAGGCGCAGGGTTCAAAAGCCCCGATTCAGCGCCTTGCTGATCAGGTTTCAGCCGTTTTTGTGCCGGTCGTGCTCATTCTCGCGGCGCTGACCTTCATCGGCTGGTTGCTGATCGGTCAGGTCGGTTTTACCGCGGCGATGGTCAATGCTGTTGCTGTGCTGGTCATCGCTTGCCCGTGTGCGTTGGGTCTGGCAACACCAACAGCGATCATGGTTGGCACCGGACGCGGCGCTGAAATGGGTGTGCTGTTCAAAAACAGCGAAGCATTAGAAGCCGCGCGCCAGATACAGGTGATCGCGCTGGATAAGACCGGCACCATCACGCAGGGTAAACCGGCTGTAACTGATGTCATTCCTGTGAATAGTTTCGCTGAAGACGAACTCTTACGGCTTGTCGCCAGTGTTGAACGTGGCAGCGAACACCCGTTGGGCGAAGCGGTTGTAAAAGCGGCAGAGGCGCGACAGATCGCGCTCGCACAGCCAGCAAATTTTGAGGCATCCAGCGGTCGTGGTGTCAGTGCCAGTGTTGACGGGCGACATGTGTGGGTGGGCAGCCCGCGCTCTGTGAGCGATCAAGGCATTGATCTCGCATCTGTACAGGCAGAAATTGAACGTCTGCAAACAAACGCGCGTACTGTGGTGGTCGCTGTCGTTGATGGGAAGCTTGCCGGATTGTTTGGAATTGCAGACACCATCAAAGAAGGATCTCGTGAAGCGGTTGCATCCCTGAAGGCAATCGGAATCGAAGTAGTGATGATTACTGGCGATAATACGCAGACCGCGCAGACAATTGCCCGCGAGGCGGGTATTGACCGTGTGCTGGCAGAAGTGCTGCCAGATCAAAAAGCCGGAGCCGTGAAAAAGCTGCAATCTGAAGGTAGGAAAGTGGCGATGGTCGGAGATGGCATCAACGATGCTCCGGCGCTGGCGCAGGCAGATGTAGGCATTGCGATTGGCACTGGCACCGATATCGCAATTGATGTCACGCTGGTCAGTGGCGATTTGCGTGGTGTAGTTCGCGCAATTGAACTGAGCCGCGTCACCATGCGCACCATCCGCCAGAACCTGTTCTGGGCGTTCATCTACAACATCATCCTAATTCCGGTCGCCATGCTCGGCGCATTAGTGCCTGTTCTCGCCGCCGCAGCAATGGCCTTCAGCTCAGTTTTTGTCGTGTCCAACAGCCTTCGCCTGCGGGGAAAACGCATTGGCGTATCCGGCTAACAGCCTGTTTCTAACCCCAACCTTTTCTCACGGGCAATGTCGCTGGAAACCTTGAGCGCACATTGCCCATTTTATAATGAGTGAAGGCGCTTCACGCTCTTGTCCCTGTCGCTGAAAA
>CAZBPB010000039.1:0-1803 GCA_964493565.1 uncultured Pleurocapsa sp.
TCCTAAAGCCATTTCAAAAGGCATTATCGCTGCCTTTTGCATCGTGATTTCATACCCGTTCTCTTCCAATAATTTTCGGGCTGTAGAGCGCGTGAAGAATCGAACATGGGTATTATCCAGTATCCCCCGCTGGGTGTAGTTGAAGCGTCCAAAAAGCAATCCCATTCGCACCGTGATATTGGCAACATTAGGTACAGAGATCAAAAGCTGCCCGTTTGGTTTGAGTAACGCAAGGCAATCTTGAAGAATACGTTCAGGGTGTGGCAGATGTTCAATGATGTCCTGTAACAATATCTTGTCGAAGCTCCGCCCCTTCAATTTTGGCATCACATCATCAAGCCCATTGCTCAGGTCAGCACGATAGTATTCCGCCAGAAACCCGGCTTTTTGTGGGTGGGATATTATGTCTACACCCACAATACGGTTGCGCTTGTCTGCAATACGTTCTGCAAAAAACCCTTCACCACAACCTAGATCAAGCACATCCTGATTGTGCCCCACAAACCTTGCAAAGTAATCATGACTGCTGTTACGACTTTGCTTAAGCGGGTAATGTGTAAAGTATTCTTCGTATTCGGGGTATCGCCTGGTTGAACGTACAGTTGACCGGTAACGATAAACCGAGCGCATCACGTCACGGGCATATTTAGTGCCATTCACATAGCAAATTTCATCCCCGTAATACGTGGGAATAGGAATTTCCTTGATGCGAAACCCTTGATGATGCAGCTTGATGATGATTTCCGTGTCGAAATGAAAATCATTGGTCATATGCGTAAAGTCAATCTGACGAAGCGTATCCAGACTGTAAGCACGATAACCACTGTGAAATTCAGTCAAGTTCATGCCCAGAACAGCATTTTCAGCAACTGTCAGTATACGGTTACCCAAATACTTGTAAACCGGCATTCCGCCCTTTAGCGGGCCGCCAAATTCCTTCATCATTCGGGAGCCAAACACTGCGTCAGCTTCGCCATTGATAATTGGCGTGTACATTTCAGCCAACAGTTCCGGTGCGTACTGCCCATCACCGTGAAGCAAGACAACAGCGTCAAAGTCTTTATCTATGAAATACTGATAACCCGCCTTCTGGTTACCACCGTATCCTAGATTTGTCTCGTTTTTAAAGATGGTTAGATTTGATGTACTAGAAAGCGTTTTATAACCAATGCCAAGTTCATAGGTGGCATCCTGGCTTGCATCATCAAAAACAACAACTTCAGCAACATCTACCCAAACTTGTTTAGGAATACGGGTAAGAACTTTGGTGAGTGTGGTTACAGCGTTATAGGTGACGATCAGGATGCCGATTCTTTTTGTCTGTTGTGGTGTATTAACGTCCTCAACATTCTCATTAACAGTCTCAACAGCCATATCATGCGCCCGAAATATGTTCATGATAGCTTATAAAATTGTGGCCTGATGTCAAGGCAAACACTAACGATCCTGCAAGTTTTAATATTGAGCAGAATGAATAGGAAGGAATTGTATTTGAGAAAGTTATTGTCGCGCTCAAAAAACAATTTGCTACGGTATCAGCCCCAGTTCGCGCGCCTCATCATAAGTCAATGGCCCGCGCTCACGACGGGTTTCGTTTGCAATCTCAGCCAACTTATCGGGGTCAAATAGGTCTTCCAGCGCGCCTTCATCCAAACCATTCATATCCTGCTGGAAAATCGTGATATCAAGGTCTTGAATCGGCTCTAACAGCGGCAGTTCAACCCGCGCCTCTTCAACCGGGGTATCGCCCCATTCTTCAGATTTAACCACGCTTGGCTCAAGCGGTACGTCTACTTCCAGTTC
>CAZBPB010000039.1:1817-11941 GCA_964493565.1 uncultured Pleurocapsa sp.
TTGTGGTGCGTTTCTTGCGTTTCCCTTCCAGCGCGGGTACTTCAGCAATCAACGCGTTTGCCCCGATCAACGCAATCAAGTCCTCAGAAGCGCGGCGTCCGTAGCGTGTCACAGCACCCATCGCCCGTGCCCCGGTTGCCGCATTAAAAACAAGGCTCAAAAAATGATGCAGCCCTACAGAGATCACATAAACGCTGTAGGTAGCCCCATCGTAGACCATTAAGGATGATGAATGTCCGCCAACAATTCGCCCCATGCCAATCGTCGCGCCAACGGTTGGCAGCAGCGCGATGGTCAGCTCATCGCGGTCAATATAGCCTACAGCGCCATGCTCCAACAGCACTTCACCGGCGCGGCTGGAAAGCACCACCGCCATCGCCCCCACATCGTTGAGCAGAATATCAACGATCCGCCCTGCGGCGCGAAGATCAACCGGAGGAATAATCGCCACTTCTTCACGGGTACGTTCTTTCGGAGGTGGCGCGGTAAATGCCGCCGCCAGAATGTCCTTGCCATCTAATGCCGCAGAAAGTACCCGCACAAACTTCGCCCCATCCAATGGACGACGCAGATACAAGAAACTCGCTTCTTCGCGGGTTTGCGGCTCAAACTCGACATCTCCCTCATCGCCAATCAGCACGATATTGGCTTCCGGCTGTATCTGCTTAATCCGCTTTGCCAGCGCAATGCCATCAAAGGTTTCTGAAAGCATTAGCGCCGCAATCACAATCCTGAATCGGCCATTTTCCAGTTCATCTAAAGCCTCAACATCGCCCGGAACATCTACCTGTATCACATGCCGATCCAGCAAGCTCAACGCCGCGCGAGTAAGCTGCGCTGCCGAACCTGAAGGATCTACTGTCAAAATACGCGGCAAAGACGCCATATTTTCACCACATCTACGTCAATATTCATCGAACCGTCGTCCTCAGTATAGTCCCTATCTGAAAGTAAAAACGAAAAGGTTTGCGCGCAGTAAACGGGAAATTTGTCCTGTTGAAAACACAAAAAACGCGCATGAAGGCGCGTTTTTGTGTTTTCTCGTTGTGATCCTGTAATGATCGCCCCTACCACCCCCCTTTGTATTTGCCCGGTTGGAGAGTAGGGGTGATGGCTTTCACATCGCAATCGCAATTTTCGTGGGGTCTGCCGGATTAAAGCGAACCGGAACCGTTGCCCCCAACTGAAATTGCATCATCTGGTACATCGGTATACGCCTTTGCACCCACGCCTGAAACGGCGGTTGCCCGTTCTGGGGATACACTTCCAGCAGCAGATTCAACACCGGCATTTCATTGATATACATGTTGGTTTCAGTAACCTGAACGATACGCGCCTGTGCGGGAATGCCCGTTCGCAGTAATTCCTGAGAGGCAGCGTCCTTGCCCGAATATTTACGCGCCCATCGGATCACGAAAAAGGCAATTAATCCAGCAAAGATAAAACTGGCAATGATGATCACCATCGTCAGCCCGATAGTACCGCCAACCATGCCCCCGATATCCGGCATCTTACGCTTCCTTAAAATAGCGAGTAGTAAATGATGTAATCTTTATAACCTGATTCTGACTAATGTAAAGTAACTTTTACGAGTTGTTTTCAAATTGCGCCCACACCTCGCCCGGCAGCGGCAGCGCGGTCTGCGGCGCAAATGTACGCGGGAATGCCAGATGCATCCATTGAATGTAGTTGATGTTCTGCTGAACCGGATAATCTAAGTCTTCAGCCGCTATCGGGTTTTCAGGGTCATATTCCCCGTAAGCCGAACCTGTTTCACGCCAGCTTTCTATCACGGGTGGCGAAAGTATCGCCAGATTTTGCAGCGCCGCCGCCGCATCACCAATTTGCCCTGCCTGTGCATACAGCGCGGCAAGGCTTGCCCAGCCAGAAGCATACTGCGGCGCAAGCTGAACATACCGCTCAAAAGCCCGGATCGCTCTTGGCAGCAGCGTATCGTCACCCTCCATTACGGCGATGCTCAACGCCAGCCCCTCTTGCTGGTAATAAGGCGCAAAAGCCGGATCGCCTTCCTCTACTCCCGCTAAAGCATCAGCTATCCCCACCCAGTTCTTCGCTTCCAGATTATTGCTCAGCGCCCACCAGTAATCGCGGTAACGATTCGCCGCTGCGATCCCCATGACCAGCAGCAAAACTGCGGTGACGATCAAGATTCCCCCGCGCAGCCAGCCGCGCTTTGCAACCACCGTCAGCGGTGGCGTCGGCGCAGCCAGCACAACCAGTACCAGTATCGCCGTTAGCATCACTGCCGGGTTCATCGCAGGCAGATCAAACAGATGATGAACGCTCATGGCGATCACTGCTCCACCGGCAGCCGCTACTGCATCGGGCGTATTTGGCTTCCCGGCCTTCAGATTGCGCCGTCCAGCCTGAACCGACTGATAGATCGTTATCCCCAGCGCAGCTAATCCCAGCGCTCCCAGTTCCGCCGCAATGTGCAGCGGCACATTATGGGCGTGGCTGTGTGGCGCAGTTGGCGGCGTCGGGTTAAGCCGCGCCAGCCCGCCGCCAAAGGTGAACACGCCGTGACCGGCTATCGGCTTTTCCATGAACATCTGGAGCGCTGTTTCGTAAATGAAGGTACGCAAATCCGCCGTACGCCCGGCAAATGTGAGCGAGTAGACGATGAAACCTAGCATACCTGCCAGCGCGCACAGCGAAATCACTACTGCTGCTGCTGCCAGCGCCTTGCGTCCGAAGCTCAGGTGTTGAAAGTCATTCCACGCCCGCCGTACTGTCCACCCGCGATCATGCATCAGCCACAGAACGCAAAAAGCCAGCCCTGCCGCCGCGCCGATCCACGCCCCCCGCGAAAAAGTACTGACCAGCAGCGCCGCCACAAGCGCAAAGTAAGCCAGCAGCACAATTCGCATTAGCGCCGCTTTGTTGTGCATCGCTCGCACCACTATCACCGGCAGCAGCGCCACCAGCACAGCCGAGAGCGTATTCGGGTTGCCCAGCGTCGCCACCGGGCGCGGGACACCGCCGCCTGCTTGCAGCGAAAGGAAAATTTGCAGCCAGCCCGTCAGCGTAACCACCAGCCCGCCGATCAGCAGCGCGTCCAGCACCGCCCATCGCGCCAACCCGCGATTCGCCAGCATATCATTAAAGATGTAGTAGCCCACCATATAGGCTGCCATGAACCACAGCCCTATAGCGATCCGCCGCCAGTCCTCGTTATTGGTGAATAACGAGAACGCAAACGCTGCCGCCCATATCAGCATCGAAAGATCGAGTGGATCCAGATGCCAGTTCCACTTGCGCCGCCAGCGCACCACCAGCCACAGCGCCGCGCAGATACCCAGAAAAATCAGTCCGTCAAACCGCTGCCGAACATCCAGAATCCCCTCATAAACGGCGGCAATTGCCACCATATAGGCATAAAACCCACCCAGCAGAATACGCGGAATCCAGCTTCGCAGCATCGTTAGTTCTGCTCCAGAGTAGCAAGGCGCTCAGCGGCAAGGCGTTCATCCGGCGCGTAATCCAGAATCGCGCGGTAAAGTTCAATCGCCTGTTCAGTATTTCCGGCTGCTTCGGCATTCTCAGCCGCAAGATACCACGGCTCCATCACCACAAATCCCGGTCCCGGCAGTCGCATCTCAGGGTACAGCATGAAGGCCGCGGTACGCCCGCCAAACAACACGCCCTCAAAATTCTGTGCCAGAATACGCGGCGGAACAGCCGCCATCAAATACGCTTCAAGCTGTTCCGGTGGAAAATTCATCGCCTGCGCCGCCGCCAGCCAGATGCGATCTGGCTGTTCGTACACGGTCCGTAACAACTGCGCCCGCCTCAACCAGTATTCAAATTCAGATAGCGTCTGATTATCGCGCAGCAGCGGAATCATCACTTCGGCGCGCGCCGCCGCATAATCCCCGTAACCCGGTGCAGATGCCACAGCCCGATCTATCGCTGCCACCGCAGCTTCTACATCCGGCGCGCGCATGGCTTCAATCCATGCATTACCATTCCCCTCAATTTCGACCAGCCGTTCGGGGAACAAAACTTCAGCCATACGGTACTGAATCTCAGGGTTCGCCTCAGCAAAAAATACTTCTACGGCTTCCTGTCGCAGTAGTGTCTCCCCCCAGTAGTCCGAAAATGGCAGCTCGCCGTACTCCAGATAATCCACATAGCCTGCCACGATTTCGTCATCCGGCGCTAAGTGATATACTTCTTGCAGTCGCGTCAGATTGAACCCCGCCGGGTTAGCAGCATTATAGGTTGCCGCCCGTTCCAACGCGCTTACCGCCTGCTCAATCTGCCCTGCGCGCTCGTACAGCGCCGCCAGATTGATCCACCCGGTATCCCATGTTGGCTCCAGCGCCAGCGCATCCTCAAATAAACCAATCGCTGTTTGAATCTGATCCGGTGTATTCGCATCCAGTCCGCTCAGATACGCAGTTTGCAGCGGGTATAAATGTAATCCGGAATCAATCGCTGCTGCCTCCCGCGCCGCCTCAAGATCGCCATTACGCACACTGCGCCCGAAAGACGCCTGTGCCCGATCCGACTGAATCCAGAAGATACCGTAGCCCAGCACGATCACCAGTGCCGCCACCGCCCCGATCATCTCCACTGCGCCGTTTTTGCCCTCGCGTATTCGTTTGCCATCAGCCTGTTTCACGGGGATCACGCAGTAGGCCGCCAGCAGCGCAGCCAGTATCACAATCGGCGCGGCGGTGAACAAATCCACCATGCTCTGTACCGCCAGCCCTGCCAGTGCCGCGAATGCCGCGTCCAACCGCAGGCGATAAGCATGATCTGCATTCCGCCGCAGCTGCCACCAGTAAACCGCCACTGTTCCCGCAATCCAGATCACCACAATTGCGCCGGGAATGCCGGTTTCAGCTGTGGTGTTCAATAAAATGTTGTGTGCTGTTCCCAGCCGATCATCCACGCGTGAGGGATCGCGAAACTCTCGGGCTGCCCGTCCAAAGCTGCCGATGCCATAACCCAGCACCGGGCGTTCCTGTATCGCTGCAACCGCGCTTTCCCACAGGTTCAGGCGTAATTGATCGCCTGCCAGCCGCGCCGGATTCCGTCCAATAATCAGGATGATGGCAACTGTCGCGATCACTGCGCCAGCTGGAAGCAAGAATGCCGCCGCGCCAAATCGCTTTCGCAGCGGCGGGTACACTTGCAGCCCACCAAAGATCAGCAGCATAACCCCCAGCGCCAGAAATCCGCCCCGGCTGAAGGTTCCGATCAATACCAGCAGCAGCAGCAGCGCCAGTATCCGCAGTACCCGGCGTTCCTCTTTCCGCCGCGCAGTCAGCGACCATGCAAAAGCAAGCATCGCCAACGGCGCCATATAAGCCGCCAGCCATGTGCTCACCCCTAGTGGCAAATACAACTGGGGTGATATCGGCGGACGTCCCGCTTCCAGCCACCCGATCACTGATTCCGGCGTAATTCCCCATCCAAACAGGAATGAGCCGAATTGCAGTGCCGCCATGATCACTGCCAGCGTTGCCAGCATAAATTGGGTTTCAAAGGCCAGTCGCTGCGCCCCGTTGCGAAACAGCGCCGCAATGAAAAAATAAATCAGCACATTGATAAACGGCAGCCATGCGCTCTCCAGCGCCATGCGCGGGTCTTGCGCAAACAAAATGGACAGCGCCCATACGCCCACTAACACGAATAACGGCAGGTTCAGCGCCGTTTTCGGCAGCCCGACGCCTCGCCTCAGCCGCAGAATCAGCCATGCAGCAAAGCAGACCGTCAGAACAATGTGCGTAAGAATGCGTATTGGGAAAACTGTGTAGTAATAGGCGCTCGCCCCGATGAAGGCGACGAACACCGCCAGAAAGATCAACCCTAAACGTTGTAAGCGCATAGCCTCATAATACGAAGAAGAACGCGAGTTACATGGAATCCATAAATCCCACGTGTAAGGACGCGCTTAAGCGCGTCTGCTTTCCTGCTAATTAACCCCCAATCTCTCCTCATCTCTCTAAGGGAGAGTGATCGGGGTGAGGGCGTTTTCCTTATTATTTCAGAAAATAGCTGCCCACGCGCGTATAGATCGCCCCTTGTGGCGAAAGCTGGCTGGAAACCAGATGGTATTCTGTAGCTCGTAGTCCGCCAACGTTAAAACTGTGTTGTTTCGCTAAAAATTCCGAAACTTTATGCCCTTCTCTGTCATATTTCAGCCGCGCCAGCGTGATATGTGGCGAAAATGTGTGTTTTTCCGGCGCAAATCCAACGCCCACCATCGCCGCATCCACCTGTCGTGCCAGTGCCGCCAGCTTCGGTGAAGCATGAACACCTGCCCAGATCACCCGCGCCGCCTGTTTGGAATTGGGCGGATAACGCCCCGCGCCCCGCAGTTCATAATCAAAGGCATCCGCTTGAATCCCCGCCAACGCTTCGTGAATCTCGCTCAGCCGCATTTGATCAATGCCGTCGCCTAAAAATTTCAGCGTGATATGAAAGCCCGCAGGCTTCACCCATGCAGCGCCATCAATAGGCGTTTGCAAGCCTGCAAGTGCGTCTTTTGCAACCTCTGGCACATCAAGTGCGACAAATAGACGGTAGGACATTTGTATTATATTGACCGTGTAGGTGTGTTTATAAATCCCAAATTCGTGTAGTATTATGCCGTTGATCTTACAGAATACGAAGAAAGGATAGGCTGATGCGTAACTCAGCTCGCTTACCGCGATGGCAAATTGTGGTAATTCTTCTACTCGTGTTGTCGGCTTTTGCTGTTGCACCGGCATTTGCGCAGGCGACAACCCCCAACGAAGGTGCTGACATCATCTTCCCCCCACCTGTGTACACGGTTAGCGGTCAATTCCCGATCATTGGTACAGCCAATGCAGCAGGAATGACCAACTATTTCCTTGAATTTAGACCCTTACCTGAATCCGATTTTGACCCGGCTGCTACGCCCGAAGTCGGCGTTGCCACCCCGGTGCCAACCTTCTTCCCGGCAGTGCTGCCAAGCAACACGCCGGTGTCCAACGGCTTGCTTGGTACCTGGGATACTACGCTGATTCCGGATGGCCTTTATGAACTGCGCTTGACGGTCAACCGCAGCGGCGCATCGCCTATCGTCGTCCTCAGCGGCCCACTGCGGGTATTTAACACACCAGATCCTGCCCTACTCGCGGTTTTTGAACAACTGGGGATCGCCTTCCCCGGTGCCGGTGGTGGCAGCGTTCAGCCTACCGCAGCTCCGATTGTCCCGACCGCGATTCCAACCGCAACCCTCGTTCCCACTGAAGACCCGACACCGCGCGGAACAGTGACCACGGCAACTGCTAATGTTCGTACCGGTGACGGCACCAACTATCCGGCAATCGCCTCGCTGCCACAGGGTACAGTCGTCAATCTGGTTGGTATCAGCAATCAGGGTACTGGCTGGTATCAGGTACAAATGCCAAGTGGTGGTCTGGGCTGGATGTCTCCGACTGTGCTGCAGGTGAGTGGTGACGTTTCGCGTCTGCCGCGTATTCAACCGCCGCCGCCGCCGGTTACACCTACCTTCACGCCCATTCCGGCAACCGCCACGCCTGTAACCACTGCAAATCTCGTCGCGGGTATCGTTGTCCTCGCCCCCAACCCGCCGGTTTGCGCCCAGACCTTCAACGTTGGCTTTGATGTTGCCAACCTTGGTTCGCAGGCGACCGCATTCAGCGGTACAGTGTCGCTGGTAGACACGCGCACAGCCGACGGTACGGTACAAGGTTCAACCATCGGTGGGTTCCCGGTGCTGCAGCCCGGTCAGACCTTCCGCGTGGATATGCCGCTGACCATTAGCACCTACTTCAATGAGTCGCACACCATCACCCTCACCATCGATCCACAGGCTCAGATCCCCGAAACCACGCGTGCAGATAACGTTCAGACGATCCAGTACACGCTAGCACAGGGAAGCTGCGGCTAAGCGTTCAGGCTTTACAATATCGCGGGCAGATTCACGATTGATCTGCCCGCGATACTTCCAGTTTTTGCCACTCGCATTACACCCATAAGTTAGGGTTCACATGCTGCGAAGGAGTAGTGTAGGGTAAAAGCCGGAGTCAGTTGAGTTTTCCTCTGCCATAATCATCCCGTTTCCAACAACAGGAGTCTTTCTCTATGCGACGTATAGTGTTTATGTTCATGCTTCTGCTAGTGCTGGCGTTCGATTCAGTCGCCTTCGCCCAGAGCGCAGACCTGAATATCACCAGTCCGCAGGCCACCACCACGGTCAGCGGCACTGTGGATGTCATCGGCACTGTGAATCCGCCTAACCTGCAAGGGTATTTTCTGGAAGTGGCGGAATTTGCGCTTGATCCCGCAACCGCCTCATGGACGCCAGTTACCCTTCCCGGTAGTACGCCCGTTGTTGCCGATGTTATCGCCCAATGGGATACCACCATCATCCCCAACGGCGTTTACGCCCTGCGCCTGACTGCCGCCCTGACCAATGGCACCAACCAGCAAGTCATTGTCGGGCCTATCCGCGTGACCAACACTGCCGGTGCCGTAGTCGAGCCTGGAACCGATGTTGAAGCAGAAACCGGCCCGAATGTCGTGCCTTCACCTGAGATTGTCAATCTGTTACCACTGAACGTCGGTGGGCATATGGATCAGATGGATTTGGGCGCCGCCGAAATGATCGGGGACGCAGGCATGACCTGGATGAAATTCCAGATTCGCTACATCAATGGCGATGCTTCGCTGCTGGATGTAGCGCGTGACCGCATCAATTTCGCTCACGAAAACGGCTTCAAAATCCTGCTCAGTATCCCCGGCGATCTCTACGAGCTTCGCGCCATCGGGCTTGAAACCTACGCCCCGCTGTATGCTGGTTTCGTCGCTCAGGTCGCTGATCTCGGCGCAGACGCGATTCAGGTGTGGAACGAGCAGAATATTGACCGCGAGTGGCCCGCCGAAATGATCAACGGCGAGTCCTACGTCTATCTTCTTCAGCAGGCCTATGAAACCATCAAGTCGGTCAACGAAGATGTAATGGTTGTCACCGGCGCGCCTGCGCCCACCGGCTTCTTCGGTGGCTGCGGTCAGGGTGGTTGCGACGACAACGTATACTACGACCAGATGGCCGCCGCCGGCGCAGCTAACTATACCGACTGCATCGGCGTGCACTATAACGAAGGCATCCTGCCCCCAACTGCGCGAGGCGGCGACCCGCGTGGCGAATACCCGACCCGCTATCTGCCGCTGATGATCCAGCGCGCCGAGTATCCGTTCTCAGTGCGTGGCACACCTATGCCCCTGTGCTTCAGCGAAATCGGCTATCTCAGCGGCGAAGGCTTCCCTGAATTACCCGCGCCGTTTGCTTGGGCATCCGGCACTTCAGTAGCAGAACAGGCAGAGTGGCTGCGTGATGCCATCGTCTATGCTTCTACCCAGCAAGATGCCGAAATTGACCTGTTCATCATCTTCAATGTGGACTTTGATCGCTTCGTAGATGACGACCCGCAGGGTGGTTTCGCTATCATCCGTCCGGATGGTGCCTGCCCCGCCTGCGATACTATCGCCACCCTACAAACGCAGCCCACGTAAATTCGTCAGCGCAACGTCTAAACAAAAACTGCCTTCACTAATCATCGAGAAGGCAGTTTTTGTTCCCCGGCCTCATTCGCAGCCACCAACCTAAACTGGTTTCAAATCACACGGTAGGGCTATGGGCTTTCCGACGTGTTCTCAACGCACTTTGCTCTAACCGTTTACCATGTGCTAAACTCCGAATACTGGTAGGTTTGTACCTTTTGTAACGAGCGGAGCGCACATGCGGCGGCGTTCATCACTCCTCTTCATTCTGGTCAATATTCTCGTCTCGCTTGGCGTTGTACTCATCGCCATCTCCCTGTTGAATAACAACCGGCCTCAAGAGTCGTCGCAAGTGCCGGTGGTCATCACGGTGCCGGTGGTCATTACCACCACGCCTAACCCCAACGCCGGTCCCACGCTGGTCGTCGTCACCGCCACCCTACCTGCTGGCGTAGTGCAGCTTCCCACCAACATTATTAACGAAATCGAACAGCAAACTTCAGGCACGCTTAGCGCCCTACCCACCCTAAACCCAACAGAGCTTGCGGAAGGTACAACATCCCCATTACTCGCATCGGCGTCCACTGCCCTCCCGC
>CAZBPB010000039.1:11951-15451 GCA_964493565.1 uncultured Pleurocapsa sp.
TGCATCCCTATCACCCTTGAAGCTGGAGACACGCCTGCGGGTTTATCCGTCGAATATGACGTGAGCGTGTTTGATATTCTCGCCGTCAATGGCCTCAGCGAAGAAGATGCCTCCTTCCTGCAAATCGGTCAATCCCTGATCATCCCGCTGGAAGGTTGCCCACTTGCTGCCTTAGCCATTGCCGCCACCGAAACCGGCACTTTCGAGCCTTCCGCAACCCTATCGCCAACGCCTTCCAACACCTCGCAGTTTACAGATACACCGGAACCGACAAATACAGCGACGGGCTTACCCACTGAAACGCCATCCTCCAGCCCTTCGCCAACGGATACATTCACGCCCAGCCATACACCAACCTCAACCTTGCCGCCCACCGCCGCCAACGCGCAGGTGGCGATTGTGCGTATCGCTAATCCCGGCAATATCACGGCTGAATCAGTCGAAATCCGCAACAACGGCCCGGTGGTTGATCTTTCCGGTTGGTCGCTGCGCGACAACGATGGCAATAACTTCGTTTTCCCGGATCAGCGCCGATTGTTTCAAGGAGGCACACTCACGGTTTTCACCCGCGTTGGCGATGATACGCCGATAGCCCTGTACTGGGATCGTGAGCAGGCCGCCTTCACCTCTGGAGAGTCTATTACCCTGACGGATCGCGAAGGCCGCGCGCAAAGTGTGTTCACGGTGCCCTGATGAACTATCTGGATGACGCTATCCGCGAAGCCATGGACAAGGGCGCATTTGACGATCTGCCCGGTTCTGGCAAGCCGATCAATCTCGAAGACGAATCCCACGTCCCTGAACATCTGCGTATGGCTCACAAAGTTCTGCGGGATAATGACCTCGCCCCGGATTGGATTCTTGAAAGCAGGGCATTGGATCAATCCCGCGAGTCTATCGTACAGAAACTGAAGCGCGCGCAAAACCGTCGTCGTACCGGGTTGGATGTTGCATCTCGCAGCAGTACGCCCGCGCAAGATCGAGCGGATGTCGAAAAGCAGTGGCGCTACAGCCTCGAAACCGTCCGCGCTGCCGCCGCCGGGCATAACCGCCGCGCTCTAACCTTCAACCTCAAAGCGCCAGCGGGGGTAACTCATAAACCCATGCTGGATATAGATTCCTTGCTGCGAGAATCGTGACCTCATCGTTCGTTCCACGTTCGCCAGAGCTGATCCTTGAGGATCTTGTCAGCTTACGTGACCAGATAATCGAAGACAGCGAAATCATGTTGGCGCATTGGGCGCCAACTTTTCACCAGCGGGCCTATTTACTAAGTGTGCGTAATTTTGCCCACTATCTGGCGCTTCGCCGCCGCGATCACCGTCCAATTCAGCGTCAGTTAACCGTGTATGGGCTGTCATCGTTGGGACGCAGCGAAGCCCGCGTAATGCCCACCCTCAACGCTGTCATTGCCACGCTAGGGCGAATCGCTGGACTAAAGGATCCGCCCCCTTACCCGAAACCACGCGAGATGTTTCGCGGTGAACGTCTGCTGGAGCAGCATACCAACACGGTTTTTGGTAGCCCGCCCCAAAATCGGCGTATTCGCGTCATGGTCACCCTGCCCACCGAAGCCGCTGAAGATGGCATTTTGGTCACCTCGCTGGTGGCGCGCGGCATGGATTGTGCCCGCATCAACTGTTCTCATGACGCGCCAGATATTTGGTTAGCCATGATTGAAAAGGTCAAGATCGCCTCAGACGCCGCGAATCGCCCGGTCAAAATCCTGATGGATCTGGCTGGCCCTAAACCCCGTACTTTAGACATTATTACGCCTAAGAAAACCCGGCTTAACAAAGGTGATGCCATTCTTCTCACCCGCGATATTCCCGAAAAGTCGGCTGCCTACCCCTTTCAAGCGCGCTGCTCTCTCCCTGAAGTGCTTGACCAGCTTATTCCGGGTAGACGGGTGTTTTTGGATGATGGTCAGGTAGCCGCGCTGGTAGAAGATGTTCACGCTTCCGGCGTAGTCTTGCGCATCACCCACACCCGGCAGGAAGGCTATAAGCTCAAAAACGAAAAGGGGCTAAATTTCCCTGATACCGAGCTTCGCCTGTCACCACTTCAGCCCGCTGATCTGGAAACGCTTGATTTCGTCGCCGGACACGCTGATATGATTGGTTATTCTTTCGTCCAATCGGCAGACGATATCGCCCTGTTGCAGCGAGAGCTTGCGGCGCGTATTCAAGACGGACACATGCCGGCGCTGATCGCCAAAATTGAAACCCCGCTGGCGGTGCGCAACCTCCCGGAAATCATTGTTCAAGCCGTTGGCGAGCAGCCCTTTGGCGTGATGATTGCCCGGGGCGATCTGGCGGTGGAAATCGGCTTTGAACGTACCGCTGAAATGCAGGAAGAAATCATGTGGCTGTGTGAAGCCGCGCACGTTCCCGTGATCTGGGCGACGCAGGTGATGGAATCCTTCATGAAATCCGGTACCCCTTCACGTGGCGAAATGACCGACGCCGCTATGTCCAGCCGTGCCGAATGTGTGATGTTGAATAAAGGCCCGTATGTGCTTGAAGCCGTCACCATGATGGACGCGCTCCTCAGCCGCATGCAGGAACATCAGACCAAGAAAACACCCCAGCTTCGCGCCCTACGCAGTTGGGATCGCAGCCAGAGTCGTTGATGCTGCCCTAACATGCATATGCTTCTCCGAATTACTCATCTCCGTCTAATCCCCTCGCGCCATCATGATCTGTACATTTCGTGGTCTATGCAATAACCTCATGTTCTTCCGTCAACATCCGGCGGTTTTAGAATATTGAATGTTGCGCTGTTTTAGTGAAGTAGCGTGAGTTATAGATAAGCACAGCGGGTGAGAGTCTGAAAAACGCTGTTTCTTGTTTAGTTTTTCTTGTCTTTAACTGACGTTAAGTACACTCTTGGGCTTTAGAAAACGCCCCGAAAAGGAGATCGTTGTGAAGAAACGCTTGTGGTTACTGGCGCTGATGGCGCTGTTTTTGCTTCCTGTCGCCGTTTTTGCGCAGGCCGATGCAACCGAAGAGGCCGTGAGTGTCGCTGAAGTCATTGCTGGCCTCGAAACCTCTCGCGGAGAGGATGGCGCTTTCATCCTCGGCAACCCGGATGCGCCCCTTACCATCATTGAATTTGCCGACTGGGCTTGCCCTCATTGTCAGGATTACAAACCGGTGATTGATGACTTCATCACCAATCTGGTCACCACTGGCGATGTCAATTTTGAGTTCCGTGTCTTCCCAACAGCCGGTGGCGCGCTCACAGTCGTCGCTGGCAATGCTGCCGAATGTGCTGATGAGCAGCGCGAAGGCGCGTTTTGGGAAGCCTACCTACTGCTTTACGGCTATGCCCTTTCCGGACAGTACAGCGATGGCCTGGTTTCACGTCTCGCTGCCGAACTTGATCTGGATGAAGATGATCTGAACGCCTGTATGCAAGATGCCGATCAGGTGAATGTAGATACGCTCTACGGGCGCGAGTTTGGCATCAGCGGTACACCCGCAGTTTTGATCCGTTCA
>CAZBPB010000040.1:0-931 GCA_964493565.1 uncultured Pleurocapsa sp.
AGGCTCGTTCGCCAGCAAGATAATGCCTATGATGCCAACGCTATCAATGTGCAGACCGAACATCGGGAAGATGTGGGCTACATCCCGAAAAAGCTGTCGGCAAATCTCGCCCCGTATATAGATGAGCATGATTTGCAGCTTGAAGCATCTGTGTTGAGCTTACGCATTGACAGCTTAGGCGACAAATATCAGGTGGAAATCGCCATTGATCTGGATGGAACCCTTACGGAACTGACCGATCTGTACAGCACTAATGCAAACAGCCGTGAAATACGGTATCTCGTAGATCAGCGTAAATCCAGCATTTACTTGGTGTTTAGCTCGGCAGAGCCAGTGCGAAATCAGATACTAGAGTTCCTGATGCGGCAAGAAATCCCGTATCAGAATGCCGGATTTTGCAATTACCCTTCAAGCGATGGGTACAAATACGATCACTATATTCAATTTGACCAGCATCGTACCGATCTGCTTGATCAGGTGCAGGCGTATATTGAACAGAACTTTGAAGTGCGGCCAACAATCGCCCAAATTGAGCAGAAATATGATGAAGATCAGCAGGGCTGGGAGGAACAAAGCCTTGAATTGAAGGTGCAGATCGAAAATCATACGGTCACAATCCAGCAGCTTAAAGATGAAAATAAGCGTGTTGAATATCGGAACCGCACGCTTGAGAGTGAGAAGGCATCTATTAGCGGCACTTTGCAAGAGAATCTATACGATCTTTGTATAGAGTTGGCAGGCCGCACAAAGCCAGATCGGGTTTTGGAAGCTTGCAGCGCCTACTTTGGGGATCGCCTGGTTGTGCTGGATTCTGCCTTAGAAAGTGCGAAGAAGATCAACGTAGACAATGGCAGGGCGCTATTTGAGCTGATCTGGAAGCTGGCGACTACTTATCGAGATCAGATGCTCACGCCAGACACCAGCAATTCCC
>CAZBPB010000040.1:941-15409 GCA_964493565.1 uncultured Pleurocapsa sp.
TTTTCTGCGCATGAAAGCGATTCGACGATGAATATTAAGCGCGCCCGCCGTGAGCGCACCTTCTCTTATCGTGATCAGGATCTCATGATGACCGCGCATCTGAAGCTAGGCAACAACTATCGAATACATTTCTACTGGCTAGAAGATGAACAAAAAATTATCATCGGCCATTGTGGGTTTCACCTTTATACGCCCTGAACTTACCTAAAAGCAGCGGAAACCCCGCTGCTTTTTTGATCGGCTCCTACAACCCCGCCGCCCTGAAACCCGTATAGCCTTGTATAGACTGCTTTACAGGGGGTGTTATGGCGAGCACAACTGCACATGACAAAGACAAGCGAAAGAACAGCGAACCTACCTCGCGCCGTCCACAATGGCTGCTGCTGATTATCGGCATTGTGATAGGCGCAACGCTGATGCTGATAGTGATGCAGGGGCGCGGGGCGACTACTGTAACCCTTCAAAGCGATATTCCTGAAGGTATTGAGATGACGGCAACTGCGATTATTAACGGCGCAACCGCAACTGCACAGGCTGTTGGCGCAGGTTCATAGCCGGGATTTCAGCCTACTTCAATCTTGAACCTAACCATTAGCTGAACTAAACTTCGTGGCACGTCGGAATTTCCCGACACCTGACAGTTTGGTTGAGGTTGATATTGACCACTCCGAATTACGGTCGCGCATTATTTGCCGGTGCTTTACTCGCAGTGCTGGGCGTGCTGATGTTTGCGCTCATATGGATAGCGATGGGCAGTGCCGGGGTTGCCAACGTGCCACGTCTATTCACCTCTATGTGTATTCCCCCGGCGATCATCGGGGTGCTGGTTGGCGGATACTGGATGTTCGTGCGTAAGCCTGCGGTTGTAACCCCACCGCCAGCCGAACCGACCGAGTCTAATAAAAAAGATGACCAGCCACCCTTAGCATAGGCGCATTCTGTAGACAATGACCACTGGTACGGCAGAAGCCTGTGCGCCGTTTATCTCCGGTTCTTCGACTGCATCAATCATAAGCCCTGAACGCGCTGCCGCCCCTAGCATATGGCTGTAGAGATGCGCGTAATGTTCTACGGCGTAGGTTTTTCCGTCTATACCTGAGAACGTGCGTTTTGCGCCGTTCAGGAAGGCGAACGGGTGAAAATCGCTGATCAGCGCCCAACCTCCACTTCTTAGCACTCGCGCAATCTCTGAGATAGCCCTCTCTAGCTGAGATATATGCCCGATAGCCAGCGCGCAGATGACGCCATCAAAGGCATGATTTGCAAAGGGCAGTGCCAGCATAGACGAGGCGACGCGGAATGACAGCGGGTTGTTCACCAGCATTGGCAGGCTGTTATCGGTTTCAATGACTGAATGCGCATGTTTTTCTTTGACAATTAACCCGTAGCGCCCACTGCCTCCGGCTAAATCGAGGATGCGCATATTTGAAACATCGGGCATAAGCGTAAGCATTGCTGCCTGCTCGATTTTCATCAGCAAATTATGGGCGTGGGGCGGGTAATTCTTCGCCCACTGCGCGTAAGCGGTCTGGCTTTGGAGAATGGGGGCAACCGCGGGGCTGCGCCGCCATTTCATTAGCCTTTTACCTGATAATGTTGAAACTGACTGCTGCGTTCCATAACCGGGTCATAAACCGTTCGTTGAACCGTAGAAATGACGATCAGGTCTACCCAACTGGCAAACGCTGAATCGTTGTCATTGAAATAGGCACGCGTGCCAGGAGGCAGGTTTAGCCACATGTAGGCGATATGGCGGCGTTCTTCACGGGTGGTGCGATCTTTCAATGCTTTGTACCACAACGGTACAGGCATCCAATCTGCAATCCGGGATCTTCCCTCACGTTCACGCTGACCGATCCAGAAGCCAATGATCATGAGGCCGGCACCAATCAGATAGATTGGCGCTCTAATGCTGGTCAAGATGGAAAGCCCGGTACTTATGGATAAGACCAGCGTACCCGACCAGAAGAAGATTGAGGGCAGAGGATCAAACATCGATTCGGTTGGCGAATAGTGTTCGCAGGTACGCAGTATTGGCCCTTTCCAGCGCCCGCTTAGCAAGATCATCATTCTTGCAAGCTGGGCGGCGCTGAATGCAATCAGCCCGCCGATAACGAGGACGCCCCAGAACATTTTGATACTTGATATCCCCCGTAGATTTCTCAGCGGGTAACCTGCCAGATCGCCCGCGCCTAGCTGTTCATTGGAAGTGGAGGACGAGACATGCTCCGTCACTACACAAAAGGTATAAGCAACCGCCGCTTATCCATAACTTATGATATTTTACAACCGGATTAGCGCACGGGCATCTTTGTAAAGCGGGCAAACACAGCGAGCGCATTCAGGACGCTCGCCATTTCGGTAGGCTTTGCGCATGGCAATGGCGGCATCCGAGTTCATTTGATCGCGCAGCGAACCGTCTGCTTTCAGCTTTCCGGTATCTGGCAGAAAATAGCATGGGCGTACTTTTCCATCAACTTCTATGACCAGTGAGGTATGCGGGGCGTTGCACCGTACCGGTGGGAAACTACTTTCCCCATCCACCGCCTGAAAGTAAGAAACCATGCGCCGCAGTTTGTCCGGCGATTCAGCGATACGACCATTTTCAAAATGACTCTGATAGCGCAGGAATACATCTTCATAGATGCCTGCTAGTTCGCGCACATCGTCCGGCGAAAGTGCTCCAGCGGGCGGTTCATGAGCATTTATCACGGGAACAGCCAGCCCATCTGCAAAACGAGGACCGAAGGCATAGGGGTTGGAGACATCAATGCTTAAAAAGCTGATCAGGGTGGCATCTGCTGATACAGCGGCATCAATGATCTGCGGGATTTCCCGGAAGTTGGCCTGCTGCACGGTGGTTCGCGTGGTCACAGGAATGCCACCTGCCCTGACTGCCTTGATGCCGTCCAGCACCAGATCGAAGGCATCTACGCCGCGAATGGCTTTGTAAGTCGCTGCCGTTCCGCCGTCGAGGCTGACCACCACTTCATCCACATTTGCGATCACTTCCTTTGCCTGCTTCTGGAGAAACAGTCCATTGGTCAGGAGGATGACCCGCGCACCTTCGCCGCGCAGCTTTCCGGCAATGGCAGGCCAATCAGGATGCTGCATGGCTTCACCACCGCTTAACACAACCCAACGGGTACGCAGCGGGGCGATCTGGCTGGCAATGGTATCAATCAATTCAGGGGACATGTTGCGGCGGGGGCTGCGCCAGATATCACACATGACACAGCGGCTGTTGCATCCATCTGTGAGGTAAAGAATCAAGATGGGCAGCGTGTGAAGGCGGTTGCCGAACAGGTTGAGCAGGTTATTGACGCCCATAAAATCAGTATAGACTTCTCGCGGCAAGCGCACAAATTCTGTTACAATATGTACCGTTAAGCCGAGCGTATAATGTTTACTGCATGTTAAACCCAGAATTTTTGAAAAATGGCCCCGGGCCACGACTTGCCTTTCTTGAGAAAGCCGATTCTCACTTGATTGCCGAAGCATTGGTGTCGTTTGCCAATACGGAAGGCGGCACGCTGGTGGTTGGCTTGAAAGAATCGGGCGACCCGATTGGCAAGTTTGAGACTGATTCATTGGCGAAAGCCCTCAAAGAAGCAGATGCGCTGACCAACCCGCTGGTGGTGACGGGCAGTTGGGAACCGGTTGAACTGGAGACCACGACTGTTTACGCCCTGCGAGTGCCACGCAGCATTGAACTTCACGCGCTGGTAGACGGACGCGTGCTGATTCGCGGGGACAAGACGAATCGCCCGCTTGGCGGACAGGAAATCCTGAAACTTGCGAGCGCGAAAAGTACTGGCGATTACGAGAGCGAGATCGTTCCCGGCATCACCAAAGAAGACTTTAGCAAGAAGATGATTGACGAATATCTTGCAAAACGCGCCGAACGTACCAAGCGCCCGCACACTGGAAAAACTGAAGATTTGCTGCGCGAGATTGGCGCAATTGACGCGGCAGGGCGGCCCACGGTTAGCGGCGTACTGCTGTTCACTGATTTTCCGCAGCAATGGCTGCCGCAGTCGGGCGTAGTGTTTGCCAAGTTTGTTGGCAAAACACCGCGTGGAGAAAATGGCCTTGCTGGCTATACCCGCCGCGAAGAATTGACCGGCCCGCTGCCGCGCTTGATCGAAGCGTCGTGGAATTTGATCTGGAGCGAGATGGCGGTTGGCGCTGTGGTCAAAGGGCTTGAGCGTGAAGAGCAGGCGGAATACCCGCAGTTTGCCGTTCGCGAAGCGATTGTGAACGCCGTATGCCATCGAGATTACCGCCTGCGCGGACGGCGGATTGAAATTCGCATGTATTCTGATCGTTTGGAAGTGATTTCCCCCGGCGGGCTGCCCGGTTTTATCACGGTTGAAAACATTGTTGATGAACATTTCAGTCGTAATCCTCGCATTGTGAACGGCCTGTTCCAGTGGGGCTACATTGAAGAGCTTGGGCTGGGCATTGACCGGATGATGGAAGTGATGGAGCAGGCCGGGCATTTGCCGCCCAGCTTTGATGCACGCCCTTATAGTTTTGCTGTTTCGCTTTACAATTCCCGCGAGCGCCAACAAGTGCCAGATTGGGTGCGTAACACCAATCATCGCCAATCACGCGCGCTGCAATATATTCGGGACAACGGTTCGATTACCAACCGCGAATACCGCTCATTGTGCCAGGGCGTATCGGCAGAGACGCTGCGTCTTGATCTGGCGGATATGGTTGAACGCGGTATTCTGCTAAAAGTTGGCTCCAAAAAAGGCACGTATTACATCCTCAAGTAAACAGCAGGTGATGACGGATCACACGATCCGGGTCAATCAGAAAGCGAATTGCGTTGCAGATTTTTCGGCGTACCGGCGAGCCAAATCCCAACGAAGCGGAAGAACTGCGCCGTTTGAAGCTGGAAATAGAAAGCCTGCGCCTAAGCCACGCTGCGGCGCAGGAACAGATGCGCGCGCTGGACGGCGTAAAGACTGATTTTGTAACCATAGCCAGTCATGAACTGCGTACACCGCTGGCGCAAATTCGCGGCTATGCGGACATTCTGGATGCACTGTACGAAAACGACATCCTGGACAGCGATACATTAGGTTCAGCAATCCAGAGCATTCGCAAAGCCGCAGAACGCATGGATGACCTGATCGCCGCGATGCTGGATGTGAGCCAGCTTGATGCGAGCGCGATGAACCTGAATTTTGCCGAAATCACGTTGGAAGACGTGATGCGGTTAGCAATTGAGCCACTCACGGAGAGTATTCGCAGTCGCAAGATCGCATTAGCCGCGCGAGGCCTCAAAGGGCTGCCGCCGTTGGAAGCTGATTCACAGCGGCTGGTACAGGCGCTGCGAAATATCGTTGTCAACGCCATCAAATTCACGCCAGATGGCGGGCGAATTGAAATAACGGCTAACCTGCAACCCGCAGCTAGCCCGGTTGATCAGGATTTCGTGCTGATCGCCTTTACGGATACCGGTGTAGGCATAAAACCCGAACATCTTGAGCTGATCTTCCACAAGTTTTTTCGCGGCTACGATCCTTCGCTTCATTCCAGCGGCGCATACAGCTTTATGGGCGCAGGACCGGGGCTTGGGCTGACCATCGCCAAAGGGGTGATCGAGGGACATGGTGGCGAGATATGGGCAGAAAGCAGCGGATACAGCGCGGAACATTTGCCCGGCGCCACCATTTATGTGCTGCTGCCCTTGAAGCGTTCTGAAGCTGCAACACGCGTTCAACCTCTGGAAACGACGCCTCAGGATGCGACACGACCTCGACCCCTGCGGCAGCGTTTATAGGGACTGCTGCCGGAATCTGAGACCATTCAGCTAAAAAGGCATCCACAGACGGGGAGATTGCATCAGCTAGATGCGGTTTGATCGCGGGCATACGGCAAGTGTTTCGGAATGCCTGCGGCTGAATACACTGCCGGATCGTAATGCTGATGTTTGGTGTGCTGATTATGGCTGCGCGGTTCGCTGCGATCATGTTGAGAATCTCCATGCTATAAGCCGTCTAAGAAAGTTAGAAGTTTTTCCAACCGCTGTTCAAGGCAATCGGATTGACAATCAACGATGAATGACAGCTTAGCATGATTCTAAACGCGAAAGGCGAACATTTGTTTGAACATTTGTTTGATCATTTGTTTAGTCTGAGGGCAGGAGAGGCGGGGCGCTTTTGTAAAGGAAATGAGGCTACAGGGGCGACTTGCGAATGTCCAGATTATCATTATTCAGTAAGCGGGAGGCAACTGCTGAAAATGCTGTCGGATCGCCACTGGTGAGATAAACGCGATCTGCATGCGGTGTAATCCGGTCTTCAAGGACACGCTGCGTTTGCCGCGCGACCCCGGATGCGGGATCAACCAGATGGGCGCCGGTAATGGATTGGATGATTGGCGCTAGAAAGGGGAAGTGGGTACACGCCAGCACGATTTGATCGGCGTTTGCTTCGATGAGTGGGGACAGGCTGCGCGCAACTACTTCGCGGGCATGAGGGGAGTTGATATCACCGTTCTCAGCTAATACGACCAACTCGGGCGCAACCTGTGTGATCACGCGTATTTCGCTGGCAAAGCGCTCAACCACACTTTTGTAGAGCGTACCTTGCGAGGTGATCCGGGTGGTGAGAACGCCGATCACGCCGGTTTTCGTAGCTTCGGCAGCAGGTTTTACAGCGGGTTCAAGTCCGATGAAGGGAAATTCCGGGTAGGATGCGCGCAGGCGCTGCAAGCTGGCGGCGCTGGCTGAATGGCAGGCTAGCACGATTCCCGCAGCACCGCTGGCGATCATCATTTGTACGACATTATCTACATAGCCATGGAGTTCATCGGCGAGCTTGGGGCCGTAGGGAAAGTGTGCCTGATCAGCGTAATAGACGGTTGCAGCTTCTGGCCATGTGGTGTTGATTTGCTGAAGTACCGATAAGCCGCCGATACCGGAGTCGAAAACTCCGATATACGATGGTGGTAGGGATAGGTTAGGCGGTGGTATGCTCACGAGCGATGTGTCGTTCACGGGCTGCCTGAACGAAAGCGATAAACAGGCGATTCATGGATTCATCGTCGTGATACAGGTCTTCAGGATGCCACTGGACGCTGAGGACGAATGACTTATCCGGTACTTCCAGCGCCTCTACCACGCCATCTGGCGAGTAGGCTGTGAGCGCAGCACCGGGGGCGGCTTTCTCGACTGATTGATGATGCAGGCTGTTCACTTGAAAGTGAGTGCCACCGAGGACTTCAGCAAGGCGACTGGATGCATCAATGGTTATGTCATGAATGCGGGTAGAACGCGGCAGCCCATTGGGAAGATCGTGCGTCAGTTCAGTTTCGACCTGCGAGGGGATATCTTGAATCAGGGTGCCGCCTAACGCGACGTTCAGCACTTGATGTCCCCGGCAGATGCCCAGAACCGGCGCATCATCGTCCACTGCCCAGCGGGCAATGGTGAGTTCAAGAGCATCGCGCTTGTCGTCAATTTGGATGGTTAACGGGTGACGCTCCTGCCCATAGTGTATGGGATCAACGTCTACGCCACCGGGAAGGAGCACGGCATCCATCGCTTCGTAAGTGGCGCGTAGGGTATCTTCATCCAGCCCGGTAGGGATGAGGACTGGCAGACCACCGGCAGCGGCTATCGCCAGCGAATTAGGCGCGTAGGCACGATGATAGATTTTACCTTGAATGGAGACGTCTGAGGTTGTAATGCCGATCAGAGGACGTATCATGGCGAGATCACCTTACAAACAAAAAAGGGGCGGCAATGAAAGCCGCCCCGGACAAGACATGCTAACTAGCGTTTTTCCTTGAGGCGGGCAGCCTTGCCACGTGCGTTACGCAAGTAGTACAGCTGTGCGCGGCGAACCACCGCACGACGAACCACTTCGATTTTGTCTACGCGCGGGCTGCGCATCAGGAAACTGCGCTCTACACCGACGTTATGAGACGCGATACGGCGCACCGTAAAGCTCTTTTCGTTCTGACCGCCATGAATGCGGATGACAACACCCTGAAACACCTGGATACGTTCGCGATCGCCTTCGACGACGCGGGCGTGAACCTTAATGGTATCGCCGGGGCCAAATTCCGGGAAATCCCGGTCAGGCGCCTGGAGCGCCTCGATTAACTCGTGCATTGAAGCATTCCTCATTAACTGCGCCGCCGTCCACGTCTTGAAAGCGGTTGTCCGAATGGACTCTCGCCAGAATGACGCCCGTGCTGCGCTCCACTTTTGGGTAGATTGCAAGCGCGCATTATATCAGGTGCTAATTCTCTCTATCAAGGGTAGGCGCTAGAGCATTGGCGTGAGAGCGCCGGGCAAATGGCTATTTTCCGCGCAGGCGCGCTGCCTTGAGCAGACCTGCAATGCTTTTGCCGTCAATGATCTCTCCGCGATCAATCATGGCTAATGCTTCGTTGAAAGGCACACGCTGAACAGCGATAAATTCGTCGTCATCCATTGCCAAACGCGATTCTGAGAGGTCTTTCGCAAGAAACAGGTGGATGAACTCGGTCGTGTATCCGGGCGCGACGAAGATGCCCCCCAGAGATTCCATGTAGGCAGCTTTATAGCCGGTTTCTTCCTGCAATTCGCGGTCAGCGCAGAAAGCGGGGTCTTCTCCGATGTTCAGGGTGCCGGCGGGAATTTCGGTCATGACGCGCTGCGCGGCGAAGCGATACTGGCGCACGAACAGCACGCGATCCTGATCATCCACTGCCACGATAGCAACGGCTCCGGGGTGACGGACAACTTCACGTTTGCTGGTCATGCCGTTTTGAAGTTGAACATCGGTGACAACCAGATTAACGACTCTGCCTGAATAGACAGATGTTTCATTCAGCGCGATTTCAGGCGAAATTTCAGGGGTTTCCATCATGATGTCGTCCTGTTCAACCAAAAAGGGGCGAAATGTCGCCCCTTCAAATTTACCTACTTATCCTGTTTAAGCTGAAGGAATGACCAACTGCTGGTTAATGAAGATCAGGTTTGGATTGGCGATGTTATTGCAGGTTGCAATCGAGTTCACATTGACGTTGAACTGCATGGAAATCGTGAACAGCGTATCACCCTGCTGTACGACATATGTTTGCCCGGCACAGTTGGGCGCAGGGCCGACAGGCGGGACAACCTGACCGCTGTTACCACCGCAGCCGGGAATAGTTAGCACCTGCCCGACGATGATCAGGTTCGGATTGACGATTCCGTTTGCAGCAGCGATGGCATTCACCGTCGTATTATAGGCGAGGGAAATGCGGAACAGGTTATCACCAGCAACAACTGTGTGCGTGCAGGTACCGGAAGGAATAGGCGTCCAGGTTGCGGAAGGTACAAAAGGCAAGGTGAAGGTTGGCGATGGCCCCAGGAGGGCAGCCATGGTTTGAGTCATCGGCCACCCGGCAGTTGCGGTTGCACCGGCAATGACCGCGGTAGCCGACTGCATCAACGGGTCTATACCTTCTTGAAGCTGCGGCTGAATGGCGAAGTTTGCCATTGCAGTGGCGGTTTGCAGCAACGGGTCTTCTACCTGTGCTACCGGCGCGACTTGCTGTGCTAGAAGGGCCATTGCGGTGGCGGTTTGGAGCAGGGGATCACCCTGTGCCATTGCAATTTCAGTTGATGCCTGACTAAAGGGATCAAGCGTATTGGTGACTGCAATCAATTCAATTGGCGGCGCCCCTTCGGTAGGAGGCGGGGTCTCTGAGGGGATCGGGGTAAGGCTGGGAATCGGGGTAAAGGTTTCGGCAAGGTTAGCAATGCTAGTTGCTTCAAGCCCGTTACCTGTAGGTTGATAACAGGCGACCAACGCAGCTGCCGGTATCGAAAGAAGCAGCAAGAGGAACGCGCGGGTTTTGGAACGCGTGTTTCGCCGCATTCATCGATCTCCTTACTCGTTCAACCAACCCGATATATAGTCGCGATTATAACGATGTTCGCATATTCCACAAACCAAAGTATAACCTATTTATTTCTATCGTGATACATGAAAGTTTGATTCGGAACGCCTACTCAGCTTTCTTGACTACACTTTCGACGGGGAAGCTGGATAGTGACTTCTGTCCATAAAGCAGGCACGCTGTCTATTGCCAATCTGCCACCGACGAGTTCTACCAGACGCGCGCAGATGATCAGCCCCAACCCGCTGCCCTGATCCTCATAGAGACGGCGTTCAAATTGATTGTATGCGCCGACATTGGCGATCTGTTCGGGGGGCATACCGCGCCCGTGATCATGCCAGATCAGGGTATAGAACCCGTCATCAAGCCGGGACGTCAGTCGAATCTGGGCGCCGGGGGCAGAAAACTTGCAGGCGTTATCTGTAAGCTCGGTTACGAGCTTTTTGAGATATTCTTCGGAAAGACCGATGCAATCCACTTCGAGAAGATCAATGATAATATCCTGTTCCCGTCCTAATGCCCGCGCCTTTTCATGCGCATGATGGCGAATTGCCGAAGCAGGATACAAGAGAAAACCGCTGCGATAACGCTCTAACAATTTCGGGTCACTGGTGATCAACTCTGTCTGGGCATAGGTCAGGTAGTTTTCGGTCAAATGATAAAGACGATGAGCAGCCGCATTGATGTGACGCGCCATTTCCTGTGTGCGTTCAACATCCAGCAAAGACGCATCGGAGACCATAAGTTCTGAAAACCCGAGAATGACGTTGAGGGGGGTGCGCAATTCGTGGGGTAGGGCGAGGATGATGTTTCCACGCAAATTATCAAGGCGCTGATCTGCCGCGTGTTTGAACTGCTGCTTCTTATCAAACCGCGCCTTCACTGAGTTCATCAGGTCTTGTACGGTGAATGGCTTGGTCAAGTAATCATCCGCGCCGAGGCTCATGCCCTGACGAACATCCAAACGATCAGTACGTGCCGTCAGGAAGATGAAGGGGATGGTGGCGGTAGTCGGTTCTTGCCGCAGGGCTGCCAGCACATCAAAGCCATCCATGATCGGCATCATGATGTCGCAAATGATAAGCTCAGGCTTTAGGGACAGCGCCTTTTCAACGCCTTCTTCACCATTTTCCGCGCCGAAGGCTTCATACCCTTCAAAACCGAGCATTTCAATAATATCTTTTCGCAGCGATGCGGCATCTTCTATGACCAGTATCCGCTTCATGAGCGTTCTCTTATTGGTTGATACGGCAGAATGATGGTGAAAGCCGAGCCGATGCCGAGCTTACTTTGAACCGACACACTTCCGCCGTGAAGCTCGGCAGCCTGCTTGACAATAGATAAACCTAGACCGGTGCCATTGATATGTTCAACGTTTTGCGCGCGATGAAACGGCTCGAACAGGCGGATCTGATCCTCATCAGGAATGCCGAGACCCTCATCCTGGACGCGTACAAACAACTGATTATCGGTCTGGGTAAGGTTAATTTGTATCAGGCTTTCTTCTTCCGAATATTTGATAGCGTTGGAAATCAGGTTGACCAGCGCCCTGCGCAGCCAGCGAGCGTCTGCGGGAAGGTGGAAATCCTGCCCAGAGGTATAGAACTCAAAATGATGAGATGTGCCGATGCCGCCCTGGAGTTCGTTAATCACCGTTTCACACAGTGACAGTAAGTCTACATCCGACATTTGAAGGTCAGCGTTACCAAGCTCTTGCGCGCGGCTGAGGGTAAGCAGCTCATCCAGCATCTGGGTGATGTGATGTACCTGCTGCTGAATACTATCCAGCTTTTCGAGGCTTTTATCTGTAGGTATGTTTTCGCTATAGGCGCGCAGCAGGTCGGCTGCGGTTGAAATCATCATCAGCGGGGTTCTAAATTCATGAGACGCCCGCGAGATGAACTGCGTCTTAAGCTCGTTGAGTTCGCGTTCACGGCTGAGCGCTTCGCGGAGGTCGCGTTCAAGGCGTTTGCGGGAGGTAATATCACGCAGACTGCAAACCGCGCTGATCATGCGATCCTGCTGCAAGATCGGAGAAATGACCACATCGGCATCAAAGTCTGAACCATCACTGCGATCAGCGATGATCTCGAGACGGGCAGGGCGGCTTGTTTTGATGACAGTTTCAAACGCCTGTCGCAAAATTTCCGCGAAATAAGGGCCAGCAATTGCCTCAAACGACTTATTGAAGGCTTCATCTGGCGCGAAGCCAAACGCAGAATTGAAAGCGTGGTTTGTTTGCTGGATGCGCCCATCAAGACGGATCAACATTATCGCATCGCTGCTGTTATTGAGAATTGCTTCAGCGCGTTCTTTGACACGATTAAGTTCAGTGGTACGTTCATCTACGCGCCGTTGAATATCCTGATAGAGCCTCACATTTTCGATGATAGCGGCGGCACGTTCAGCAAAGGCTTCCAGAATACGGGCATCTTCCTGAGCAAAGGCATTCAAAGCCTCGCTTTGCAGGTCAATCGCGCCGATCACGCCCTGCGAGCCGCGTAAGGGAACGACTAACTCAGATCTGGTGCGCGGATCTGCATTTAAGTAAAGCGGCTCGCTTGAAACATCTGGCGCGAGAACAGTTCTGCCTGAGCGAACAGCGTGGGGAATTAGCCCAAGACCTTTCGACGACATACGGCGGTTGAACTGAGTTTCGTAGGGGCCAGCCCGGACAATAGGATTGAGATCCAGACCTTCAGGGTGGGGTTCAATGAGGATAATACCGCAATCTACGTCATGAAATTCCTGCACAACGATCTGCGCGATGTGAGTGAATAAATCGTCGGGATTGTTGAGACCGGTGAGACTGGTAGTGAGCAATGTTGAAGTAGCCCGGTTCAGTGTTCTCAGTTTTGCAGCGTCACGATAAATAGCATCGTAAAGCTGGGCATTTTCAAGGGCAATCGCCGCTTGATCGGCAAAGGCACGAAGCCGTTCAATGTGCTGTTCGAGGAAGGCAAAGGGACGTAGTGAATCGAGGTTTAGTAAACCGACGATACGCCCGTATGCACGAAGGGGGACAGTGATAAAACTCCCAATGTGCTGAGTTCCGGGTATGTCCAGCCAATCTGGAAACTGGCGGGTATTCTCTACACTGACCGTCCGATTTTCCGTAATTGCTTTTGAGAAAGTTGAAAATTCAGCGACCGGCAGAATACTGTTTCGCAGATCCGCTTCTTCGGCGGCGGGATAACCGCGTGTATATGCCAGTCTCAGGTTATCGCCTTCCAACAGCATGATGTTTGCAGAGTCGTGCGGGATGACCCGCCCGACATTATCGAGCAGTTGGGTGAAGATACCTTCAGGGTCTAGGGAACGAGTAAGCACCGAGGCAGTTTCTCTGAGGGCTTCAGCCAGAATGCGCTGTTCGCGCTCGGCAATTTCAGCCTCTCTAGCCCGGGTGACATCATGCAGGGTGATGATGATGCCGATAAATTCGTTGTCGCGGTACAGGGGTACGCCGCCAATCGTCAGGAATCGCTGCGTATTGTCTGGCAGTGTAAGTTCTGCAGGCGAGTCGAATACACTCTGTAAGTTCAGAACCTGAATTGCGATATCGGCGAAAAGGTCAAGCTCAAGGATTGAAGCGTTAGCCTCGTAAGAGTCTGCTTCCCATCCCAGCAGGCTGCGAAAGGTATCATTGATCATCAGAGGAATGCCCTGCCGGTCGTATACTGCTACCGCCAATGGCATGCGTTCAAAGAGCGATTTCATGTTGGTAGCAAGGTCTTCCATCAGATTGCTACGCTGGGAGACTGCGTTGTGCGACCTGTGCTGTGCGATCCAACGGTGCAAGCTGACCTGCGCAAAGGGCAACCTGAGCGGTTTTAATAGAAGCCGATCCACACCGGTTTGATAGGCGATCTCAATTTCCGGGGCATTGTCTGAATCAACTACCGCGATCATAAGGGGGCAGGGATTCAGGGAGCGAATGTGTATGACAAGTTCGACAAAGGAGTCAATGGCAGTATCGAGGATGACCACATCGAAGGTATCCAGCGCCAGTTGACCGCGAACCTCTGACGCCTGCGCAATATGCGTGACTTCAAATCCCGCGCCGGTGAGGCTGGCAGCAAATTCAGTTCTGCGAAGATGATCGGGGTCACCGATCAGGATTTGGGGTGCTGGTGACACCACCTGCACGCTCACATTGGTCTATTCCAAAGATGGTTAAACTGTCTTTAGATTATATGCCAATTCGTTTCAGCTATTGTTGAGAGAATATGCCAAGGGCAGCCAAAGCCAGAACGACAATACCTGCAATGATGCGGTATATGCCGAAGGGGATATATGTATGCGTGGCGACATACCTTAGCAGCCAGCGGATCATGATCCATGCGACGATGCCAGCGACAACCGCGCCAACAATAAAGTAGGGGATATCACCGGTTTGTATTTCATCCAGACTTAGCGCCAGATCGAAGACGGTTGCCAACCCCAGTGTTGGAATAGCCAGATAGAAGGAGAAGGCTGTTGCTGTTTCTCGATTCAATCCGCTGAGCATACCGCCCATGATCGAAGTTGCCGAGCGAGAAACACCGGGAATCAAGGCAAGCGTTTGCAGGAGGCCG
>CAZBPB010000041.1:0-2288 GCA_964493565.1 uncultured Pleurocapsa sp.
CAGCGCCAACCAGCGCCATAGCCTCTCTTGAAGTGAATTTTTCAGGCGCGCAAGGAAAGTTTCCCCATTTACGCTAGTAATATTCAGCCATGCCAGTACCAGCACGGCAGCGCCCGCAGCGATCAAGCCTTCCGGCCGTGTGAGCGCACACAATGACCCGGCAAGGACTGCTGACTTAAACTGCGAGATGAGCAAGGACTGGATTAACCAGAGCAGAAAAAATGTCGCCAGCATGGTTTCCATACCACTAGCGGCATGCCATGTGGCTGCTCCGTGAATTTGAAAGGCGAAACCGCCAAGCGCGGCCACCCATACAGGCACGCCACAGCTTAAAGAAAAGCGATATATAAGCCAGCCACAAAGCGCAAGCGCAACAAACCCCAGCGCCATCGCCCAGATGCCAAGATTCTGACCGCTGAAGCCGATAAGCGAGCCGACGGCAAGAAGGTATGGATACAGAAAACTGGTTGCGCCGCTGGTGGGCGGCAAGCCGGGGTTGTAGACGTAAGGCTGCCCGTTTGCAAGCTGCCGGGCGTACTGAAAATGTATATAGGCATCGTCCAACGGCAGCACAACCCCTTGCCCGGATGATTGGCCCAAAATCAGATAAGCGATAAATGCGCCGCCCGCCAAGATGCAGCACAACAGCCACACGATGAGGTTGGTTCTACGGCTTACACTTGGCCGCGTTAGGGAGAGCATGAGGTTATTTGCAGAGCGAGCAAGGATGTAATTCCCATCGGTGAAGTAGGGAAAGGATTACCCTCCCCTACTCAAAACCGTCGCACGTATGCTGGCGTTAATTGGAATAACCATCAGCAAATGTATCAATCATCAAGCGTACATCCGTGCCAAGCGGATATAGGATCGGGCATGTTGCGCCATATTCTACATATTCGCGCACCTTTGCCCGCACTTCTTCAGGAGTACCGCTGGCGGTGATCATTTGCACTACGTCATCCGGAACCAATTTCATCGCTTCCAGAATTTGCTCTTCGGTAGCTGGCCACGTGAGCACCTGATTGATTTCGTCCAATAACTCCTGACTAACGCCGCTGGCTTTCATAATATGAGGCTGCTGACCGAGATACTGCGTAACTAATTTACGCGCGCCATCCAACGCCCGCTTGCGATCATTGTCAACCGAACAGACGACCAGTTGAGGACGATCAATCTCGTCCATTGATCGTCCTGCCTTCCTGGCACCCTGTTCAAGTTGATCTAGCGCACCCTGATTGTAACGAGGCGCAACCAGATAGTTGAGTACGGCACCATCGGCGATTTCGCCCGTCAATGCCATCATCTGCGGGCCAGTTGCGCCAATATATATAGGCACATTACGCGGCTCTTTGCGCCCATGAACCACGTCCAGTTCAACGTCATCTAGCTGTACAAATTCACCTTGAAATGTTACGCGTTCACGATTCAATAAAGCGCGTACAGTGGTCACCGTTTCACGCATAGCTAAGAGCGGTTTATCCCGTTTAATACCCACTTTGGCCGCCAGTGGATCCCACCATGCGCCAATGCCGCAAATAATACGATCCGGCGCAAGATCATCCAAAGTTAGAAACGTGGCGGCGATCACTGCTGAATTACGCGTCCAGTTGTTGATCACGCCGGAACCAATCTTAATGCGGCTGGTGGTTGCCGCGAAAGCAGCCATAGGCACAATAGCATCGCGCACCAAACGACTTTCAGCCTGCCACACCGCCTCGAAGCCCCGCTTCTCAGCATATTGAACAAAACTAATCGCATCTTGTAGTGTATGGGCGTCTTGCAAGTACAGCGCAACACGGTCAGCCATCGTATTTCTCCCTTAGATATGCATAGCCAGCACCCTTTGTCTTATGACAAAAGGCTTCAAATACGCAAGCACAATAGAGTTTATTTTAACTTTGAGCAGAGAAATTAACAGGCAGTTCAAAATGTGGGTTCAGCCGTCGCAATAATTCCAGATCATCAGGCACATCAATATCCAGTTGAATACGCTCGGAGCTATACACTTTTACTTCAGCGCCAACTTCTTTTGCCAGCGCTAAATGGCGATGAAAGCTGTCTTGACCAAAAGCATAAGGAATTAACCCCGGCGGCCGACTGAATAAGGCATTTGTACCTTCATTGTTTCGATCCGTCGCCAGCACTACAGAGCCTTCGTCTTCGCCAAGTTTCAAAATCTGCGCGATATCCTCACCATCAATCAGCGGTAAGTCTGCGGGCAATATCAAGACGGCACGACCACGCCACGCGGTAATCACCTGAGTGGCACGCATCAAAGCATTGTTTAG
>CAZBPB010000041.1:2298-6226 GCA_964493565.1 uncultured Pleurocapsa sp.
TTCCGCCTTCTTGAACAGTGTTTGCACCCAGATCGCGCGTAAGCGCCAGAGCGCGGGTATCACGACTGATCACCAGTACGCCCGCAACACCCGGCACCTGTTTCGCTGTCTTGACAACATGACGCAACAACGCCTCTGCAAGTGTCTGTCGTTCTTCCGCCGTTAACACCGCAGATAGGCGGCTTTTCGCCCTGCCCAGCGGCTTAACAGGAATGATTGCCCATGTGGTCAATCCCACACCTCGGTGGTAATCCAATCCAGAATTTCACCTGCCAGCCGCTTACGACCAGTATCATCATGCATAATTGTATCAGTCATTAGAGTTTTCTTGCCGGAAAGTTGAAGATCTTTATCTTGAATATCGTAGACAAATCCGTTGATGAGGTCTCCATAGAAATCAACAACGGAACGCGGTGACACATCATAACCCAATTCTGCCATAAGTTTAGCCGCAGGACCCTTAATTGCCGCCCCTGCCACAATCGGGCTGATAGCGATACGAGGCGACTTTTTCCGTAAAATCACATTTCTAAGGTCTTCCATTGACAGCATTGGCGCCAGCGAAAGCCAGGGATTAGAAGGTGCGATTAAGATAGCGTCTGCGCTTTCCAATGCCGCAATCACTTCTGGCGATGCCTCAGCGTATTCCGCGCCCGCATAACGAAGTGCTTTCAAGGTAGGCTGCCAGTGATAGCGCACAAAATAAGTTTGAAATGGCAATTCACCATATTCTACAGTATCTATCATCGTCTCAATCGCAGCATCTGTCATCGGCAATAATGGATGAAGGATGCCTAGCTTATTTGTAAGACGGTGGGTAATCTCTGTAAGGCGTTCCCCATTTCGAAGTGCTTCAGTTCGCAACAGATGAGTAGCGATATCCTGATCGCCAAGGCGAAACCAGCCATCCTCACCATAACGTTTGAGAGCATCCATAGTTACGGTGGTATCACCTGCTACACCCCACCCATTAACGGGGTCAACCAATCCCGCTAATGTGTACATTACAGTATCAAGATCAGGGCATATTCGCAGGCCATAATGCCAGAAATCATCGCCTGTATTTACGATAACCGTTAGCTTTTCAGGCGGCAATATCTGTGCAAGTCCATGTGCCAGTTTTGCGCCACCTACCCCGCCTACTAAGGCTACAACGTGACCTGGTGTTACTGCCACAGCACACTCTTTTCCAGCGGGTTCCTTGGCTTGCGTTTCACCTCAGCCGGATAGCCGATTGTAATTAACGATTGTGGCTGCCAATCATCCGGCAGCGATAACGTTGATCGCACCTCATCCTGACAAAACAAAGGCGCGCACATCCAGCATGCCCCGAGACCATAGCTATTTGCCGCCAGCAGCAGGTTTTGCCCTGCCATCGCTACGCTTTGCGCTGCCATTAGATATTCATTCCAACTGCGTTTTTCGTCGGAATAACTATCCATGTCTGCCATCGAAAGACACACCACAATTACCGCCGGCGCGTTAGTGATGCGTGCATAGGAACGTTCTGCATCAAATTCAATCACAGACTGCTCCACCCCATCTGTCGCCAGATCAGCTCGCAGTTTCTCCCCCATCACCGCCGCCAGACGGATCTTAGTTTTAGAATCCTGAATGACCATAAAACGCCACGGTTGGCGATTATGCGCTGAAGGCGCCTGAATTGCCTCAGACAGTATCTGCTCAAGCAAAGCGCGAGGCACGGGCTGTGATGAATACCGGCGTATTGAGCGCCGCGTGCGATTTACCTGAAAAAAGTCCAACTCAAGACCTCAGCGATACAAATCCTGGTGAATGGGGCGCACCAGATCGCTAGCGTGCCCGGCTGGTTCTAAAAATTCCAGGCCACGAACCAGAACTACAGGGCGGCCTTCAGCGGCTTCCCCGGAAACTAGTCCGGCCGCTGATGCGATCATATCTGCAAAGCCCTGCACGGTGTATTTTAATGTGCGTCCAAACAGATCAGGTTGACCGCGCAAATCACGTAGCGCAGGTATCCCGGCCACGCCAATCGCCACCCCAACATTCCCCATCCGGAACGGCCTACCATGCGAATCACTGATCACTATTCCCACATCAACGCCAGCCTTCGCCTTCAGCCCTTCACTTATAACACGCGCTGAGGCATCAGGATTGACAGGCAGCAGCAGAACCTGCTCGTCACCTCCATCCAAATTAGATTGGTCAATACCGGCGTTCGCAGAAACAAATCCCAGCTTGTGGCGCACAATTAACGTGTTCACGCCCTCGCGTGAAATCTCCTGGCTTTCGCGCAGCACCAATTCAACCATGCGCGGATCTTTACCAGTAATTTCAGCATGGCGCAAGGCTTCATCGCCGGGCTGAATATCAGCAAGGCGCGCAAACCGCCCCTCTGATTTAGAGACGATCTTAGATGTAACAACGAGCACATCGTGTATTTGTAGCGTTAAATCCGCCCTTTCAAGGGCCTCAAGAATTATGACGACCAGATCCGTACCCGGTGTGATTAAAGGAATACCGGGCAGCGCGGTTATGCTGATATCAGGCAAGGATGACATGGCTCGGATCACACGCCAGTGATACGAATACCACTGCCGTGCAGGTTGTACTTTTTATTGATGTACAGCAGCACCGGGGTCAATGCTTCCACAGCAATAGCGTTCACCAGCAGCCCAGCATCAATAGCCCTCATGCTGGCAGCTTCAACGAGTTTTGCTACCTCGGCTTTTGCATCAGCATCATCACCCGTCACCAGCACATCGCAATCTATTGTCGCGGCAGGATCAACCAATTTTTCTGCGCTCACATTTTGAAACGCGGAGACCACTTTGACTGCATCCCCTAAGAATGCCTGTGCTTCCAACGACGCGGCTTTGCCTTCAGGAATATTCACACTGCGAACTTTTGGCGGCGCAAGCGGCACGGTTACGTCCACCAGAATTTTTCCCACAAGATGCTCTTTCACACTTTCAAGCGTAGCGCGGTGCGCAGTGTAAGGTACGGTCAACACCACCAGATCGGCATTTTTTGCTGCCGAAACGTTATCCATCCCGGTCAGGTATTCACCGCCAAGCGATTCGTTCAACTCATTGGCCCGAGCCTGCGCTTTTTCCGCCTCGCGCGAGCCAATGATTACATGGTAGCCATTTAGTGCCCAGCGAGCGGCTAAACCACTGCCTTCCTTACCAGTACCGCCGAGTACAGAAACCGTAACTAAGGTACGGTCTTCAGCCATTATTTTCCACTCCCTTGAGCATAAGTTTGATATCGCGCCCAAACCTGCGGCGCAAGTGCCAGCGCTTCCTCAGCGATAGCGCGTTCATCCAACGTAAGCAATTTCCGATCACGCATCAACCATTGACCATCAACCATGGTCGCAGTCACCATCGAAGGCTCAAAGCCAAAGATTATGTGCCATGGAAGGTTTCCGCTTTCTAACGGCGTAAAAGGTTGATAATCCACCAATATCAAGTCAGCACGACTGCCTTCAGCTAGCTTACCAAGTCCAAAGCCTGCGAAAAAATGCTCAACAAGACGGGCATTATTCTTGACCGCCGCATTGAACACATCGGCGCCATTTGCACGGCGAGGATCGCGATTCGCCACTTTATGCAGAAAATACGCTGCTTTCCACTCTTCCCACATAGCATTGCTGAAACCATCATTACCGATGCACACGTTCATGCGGCGAGAAATAAAGCCATCAAATGCCATCGCGCCTACAGCATTATTCATGTTAGAGCGCGGCTGGTGTGTGATCCATACCCCTTTCCCTGCCAGCAAATCACGTTCACTTTCGTCAATATGGACGCAGTGCGCGGTGATGGTCTTTCGACGCAATATGCCGAATTTATCTAACCGCTGAACCACTCGCATTCCCGATTTGTTCAAAGAGTCAATCTCATCGGCTTCATGCTCGGCCACATGCACATGAAACCCCTCTTCA
>CAZBPB010000041.1:6236-7838 GCA_964493565.1 uncultured Pleurocapsa sp.
TAAGACTAGCATGAAGCCCAAAGGTACCCCTCAACCTCAGGCTGTTTTGAGCGGCGTGGATAAAACGTACATTTTCCTGAACAGCCGCGTGTGTTTTGTCCAACCCGTCACGATCTGTGACCTCGTAACATAACACCGCGCGTAGACCAGCCTGGTTGACTGCCCTGGCAATGACATCCAGGCTGCCATCAATAAAATTCGGGCTGGCATGATGGTCAAATAATGTTGTTGTACCGTGCTTGACCGCATCCACAAGACACACTAAGGCACTGGCGCGTACGCTATCTTGATCCAACGCTTTGTCTAAATTCCACCATAGGCGGGTTAGGATTTCAGGAAAATCTTTGGGCGCGGGGCCGGGAATCCCCATTCCTCGCGCATAAGCGCCATAGAAATGGGTGTGCGCGCAAATGTTGCCGGGCATAACCCACTGACTATTTACATCCACACGCTCATCTTGCGGATAGCGATCCAGCAGTTCCGATTGTGGCGAGATCTCGGTAATCGCGTCGTCAACAATGCGCAAGGCGTGATTGAGGAGGATGCGATTATTCTCATCGCAGGTGATAATGCGACCATTGATCAAGAGCATATTCAATTACCCTTGTTTGTCAGGGATGCGCTGCACAAAGCGCGCACCCGTGAGGTAAAGATCGGAGATTGTCTTTGCGGCATAAAACCGATCCCATGTAGTAAATAAGAATGTAACTGTCCGCCTTCCAGGATTCGAAATCGGCGGGTTTTTGAGACCGATTGGACCCAAAGCAAGCCGGTAGTAGAGTTCAGCCGAACGGCGATGGTTGGCTTCTCGTGGCAGTAGATCACTTCGCCTGACCAGTTCAACGCCCTGAAGACGGGCGTAATAGTATATCCCGCTACCACCGCGCACTATTGAACCACTGAGAAAAAAGGCAATATATTCGTAATCCAATACACCCATAAACCGCGCCAACGGGATACGATACCAATGCTCGTTTAGTACCGCGGCAAGATCGCGCTTGCGGTTGATCACGCCAACCAACACACGATCTTCGGGAAACATTGCCGTTACAACTATACAGGGAGTGCCGAACGTAACGCGTTCAAGCGCGAGTCAATTTCCTCTACCTTCGCTTGATGTGATTGCCACCATGCGGGATCGCGCTGTGCATCAAGTTCTTCAACCGTCCTGCCCTGCTGCTCTACCCACGTATAATATTTCAAATTATGCCAGCGTTCCCGCGCCTGCCGCGTGCCCTCCTGTACCCAGTCGGTAGTAGCGGCGTGGAAAACACCTTCAACACGACCAACAGCAGTGGCTTCATCTAGCGCGCCATACTGCTCACGCATATCATCCATCACCGAATAATAGCGATCAAGGCTGTCAGCGGCAGCCGTGAACACCACATCACCACGCCCAAAGTCGTAAGTTTTCGCAGTTTTGATCGCACCAAGGATATGGCAAACCCCGCTGATACCGAACAATGTGCTGAGAAATTGCGCTTGCACTTCGGGTACGCCAAAGCGATTGACCAACGCTGACACGCCAGCAGGCTCGCTAAGCAGTTGAAGCCCTTTCTTGCAAGCCATATCATCAATGCACATCACTGCATCGGTATTCCA
>CAZBPB010000041.1:7848-15381 GCA_964493565.1 uncultured Pleurocapsa sp.
TATGAATCCAGGTTACGTGCTTATCGCCAATCCCCTGAATATCGTGCGAACCATAACCGTTGTTGTAAAGAGTCGGGCACTGAATCGGCTCCAGCGCCACATTAACAGCATCTGGATATACCTGTTTCACCCGGTCGCCAGCAGCATTAGTACCGCCGCTTCCCGGCGCCCATACGAAGGCCGACACCTTGCCATTGCCGATACCACGTTCCTTTAATTCAGCAGCAAGTTCAAGTATCGTATTGCCGGTTACATGGTAGTGAAACCGGTAATTACCCATCTCTGAAAACTGATTAAGAATGCGGATATTGGGGTTCGAAGTGCGCAGGCGGTGTGTCTCGTCGTAAATTTCCTTGACGTTGCTTTCTGAGCCGTAGGTTTTAATCACCTTCGCGCCATAGCTCTCAATCCGCTCAAAACGCTCGCGGCTCATCCCTTCAGGAAGTACCACAAGGCTATTACAACCCATGCGTCCGCCAACCCATGCTCCGCCAATGCCGAAGTTACCGGTTGATGGCCATACCAGGGTATTTGTCTGCGGGTCAACTTCCCCGAAAAGTTCTTTTTCAAGAAGGATGCTGTAAGCAGCGCCAACTTTATGGCTACCAGATGGAAACGACTTACCGTACATCACCACAATTTCGGCATCAACACCGGTCAATTCATGCGGTAATACAACGTGATATACCTGATTATCAGGATCACGCCAGGTGATATTGAACAAGTTAATTGGATCTAGTGGTTGTTCACGTAACGCCTGAACAGCTTTTGCCCGCACCGCGGGGTCAATCTTATGCGGATGCAGCATTTCCTCAAAAGTTGGGCCTGTAATCAAGATATTTCTCCAGCATCGGTTTCAGGATCATCGAGTTGCAACTGCGTTTCCAGATCACGCATTTCGTTTTGCAAGTCATCTCTTTGGCGCGCCATCTTGCGGTAGCGTGCCAGTTCCCACTGCGGCATGTTTTCGCTTGCGCCGCCATATTCCATCAAGAGCTGGTCAATCTGCCTGTCCAGTTCTTCGTATTCCAGCACCAGCTGCTTGTAACGCTGAACAATTACCTGTAATTCGCTTTCCGGATCACTCATACCGTTTCCCCGGTGGCAGCTCCTTCAATTGCAGATTCCACTGATTCCGGCATATTCTCACGCGCATGCGCAGCTAAAGGCATCTCCTGCTGTGGTGAAAACCCCTCACGCCGTGCCACAACATACAATGGACGGTTGCGAGTTTCATCATAAATACGCGCAACATACTGACCCAGAAAGAACATAAAGAATAACTGGAATGCGCTCATCAGCAAAACCACAATGATGGTTGTGGCCTGACCGCCGAAAAAATCAACCCCGTAAAACAGCCTTAAAACTGCCACCACAGGAATTGCCAGCAGCGCCAGAAAACCGAGAACTCCGCTGACATAAAGCATGATCTGTAATGGAAAATACGAAAAGCTGGTAATCCCGTCCATTGCAAAGCGGATCATTTTGCGTAGTGGATATTTTGTTTCGCCACTATGCCGCGCATCGCGCGCATAAGTAACGCCGGTTTGCTTAAATCCCACCCAACTGGTCATGCCGCGAATGAAGCGGTTGTGTTCACGCATGTGTTGAAGCACTTCTACCACGCTGCGATCCATCAACCGGAAATCGCCCGTATCAACGGGAATATCTACATCTGTAATGCGGTACATTACACGGTAAAACATCTTTGCTGAAAATTCTTTGAACCAGCTTTCCCCTTCGCGTTTCTCACGCACGGCATACACAACCTGATAGCCTGCGCGCCATCGTTCAATCATCTCAAGAATAAGTTCCGGAGGGTCTTGAAGATCGGCGTCAATCAATACAGTAGCGTCGCCGGAAGCATGATCAACACCTGCCGTCACCGCTGTTTGATGACCAAAATTACGCGCAAAGTGAATACACTTTATCCGGGAATCGCGAGCTGCCAATGCATCCATTAATACGGATGAACGATCTCGACTACCATCGTTCACCATAATCAGTTCCCATGGTTCACCGGTGGTATCCATCACCTGAGAAATACGCTCGTAAAGCAGTTCAATATTGCCCTCTTCGTTATAAATCGGGGCAACAATTGAATAAGTAGGGTGCGCTCGCTCGCTCATTACAGCCTCATTGTGATAACGCGCGCAGTACGGATTCAATTTCCGGTGCTGAACGAACCGGTTTGCCTACTGATTGCTGTGCGCGACGAATGTCTTTCAAGCCATTTCCCGTCAGCAAAATGACGACGTGCTCTGATCTATGAATAAATCCTCGTTCGACAGCAACCCTTGCCCCTGCGAACGCTGCGGCAGCGGCTGGTTCTGCAAAAACGCCAGTCATCTGAGCCAGCTTAGGAATGGCTTGTAATATTTGGTCGTCAGTTACGTCCACAAAAGCGCCGTTTGTTTGGCGCACCGCTCGTAGTGCCTTCGCGCGATCACGCGGCACACCAGCGGAAATACTATCTGCAATCGTTTCTGCATCTACAGGCAGCATATCACGCGCCTCAATGTGATTCTCCCATGCATGTACCAATGGAGAACTTCCTTCTGCTTGTACACCGATCAAGCGGGGAATCCTCGAAATCCAGCCTAATTTTATTAGATCGAAAAAGCCTTTATGAACCCCGGCAATGATATTCCCATCACCCACCGAAACCACTACAACATCTGGCATTTGCCAGTTCAACTGCTCAGCCAGTTCAATTGCGACTGTCTTCTTCCCTTCCGCTGTGAAAGGATTGATACCAGTGTTTCGACAGTACCAGCCTTTTTGCTGGCAAATCGCGAAGCACAGATCGAACGCCTGATCATAAGTCCCTTCAATCAAGATAACTTTTGCGCCATATACCAGAAGTTGCGCAATCTTTGCTTCCGGCGCAGAAGCCGGCACAAAAATCACTGGCGACATGCCAACGGAGGCTGAAATTCCGGCAAGCGCAGCGGCGGCGTTTCCGGTGCTGGCTGTGCTAACCGTCTTAACATTTGCTTCCATCGCACGCGCGACAACCAAAGCACTCGCGCGGTCTTTTAGCGAGCCTGTCGGGTTGCGTCCGTCGTCCTTGACCCATACCTCTGCCACGCCAATCCCGGCAGCAGCGCGAGGCGATGGGTAAATCGGCGTCATACCCACTGCCAACGGTGGGATTCTGGAATCAATATTAAGCGGCAGCAGATGACGATAGCGCCACATGGTCTGTTCGCGGCTAGTTGCAATCGTGTTTCGATCTAGATTTGCGCGCAGCAGATCGTAGTCGTATAACACGTCCAGCGTGCCAACCTCGCCGCAGTCAACGCATGTATATTGCACATCATCTGGCGCATATTCGCGATTACATATGGAGCACTTCAGCTTCAGAATATCTGCCATAGAAAGTAACGTCTCACCCCGGCACAATGCGTGTGCCAGCTTCACCACGAAGCGACTGCGCCAGATGTTCGGGATCGGTGATGATGGCGTAGGGTCCACCCATCTGCACAAAATCTATCGCGGCCTCAACTTTAGGCAGCATACTGCCTGCTGCAAAATGTCCCTCTTGCATGTACGTCCGGGCCTCGGCAAGCGTCATCTGATCGAGCTGGCGCTGATCTGGCTTACCAAAGTTAATTGCCACTTTTTCTACACCGGTAGAAATCACAAATAAATCGGCGCGCAATTGTTGTGCCAGCAAACTGCTAGCGCGATCTTTATCAATTACAGCAAAAGAGCCGTGTAGTTCCCCATGTTCGTCGCGAACTACCGGAACGCCACCGCCGCCGCCTGCAATCACAATGTAGTCGTTCATAATCAGCGCGCGTATTGCGTTGATTTCCTGGATTGCCAGCGGTTTAGGTGAGGCAACTACCCGCCTCCACCCGCGACCAGCATCCTCCATCACGTTCCAGCCCTCATCCTGATACAGCTTCGCCTGCTCCTCGGTCATAAAACCACCGATGGGTTTATTCGGCTTCTCAAAAGCAGAGTCATTGGCATCTACACGCACCTGGGTTACCACCGTAACAATCGTGCGATTGATGCCCCGGCGACGCAGCGCGTTATCCAGCGATTGCTGAAGCATGTAACCGATGGAACCCTGTGTATCCGCAACAATCAGGTCAAGCGGTACGGTATGTACTTCGCCGGATGCTAGTTCTGAACGCCGCAGAATGTACCCGACCTGTGGGCCGTTTCCGTGCGTAACAATCACATTCCAGCCCTCTGCGAACATATCAGCAATACGCTCGCAGGTGGTGCGCACAGCATCCCATTGATGATTAACCTGTGGCTGTTTTGGATCAGTGATTAGTGAGTTTCCGCCAATTGCTACGACAGCAAGTTTGGTAGGCATGTGTTTTAGTCCTTGATGATGTTGGGAGGGAAAATTAAACTGAGCTTATGCAGCAATTCAGAAATATCTTTGTTGACCATTTCCCACAGCAAGTCCAAATCCCGAAAATCTTCACAAAGGAATAGCTACCTATATTTCAGCCTTTGGGTTCATCCCTCACCCCGCCCGACAATCGAAAAGCGCCGGTATCTCTATAGTTTAAGCGCCTCTGTTTTACTCGCTCAGAATACCCCTCAATTGTCGTATTAGCTCAGGGATATTTTGCTGGCAGGTTCGCCAAACAACATCCCAGTTAATGTCTCGGTAACCATGAACCAGTCGGTTCCGCATTGCTATAATTTGTGCAATATTTAGTTGATTGTGACTGTTCGTGAAATCAGTTGAAAGATGGTTAGCTGCCTCACCAATGACGGCCAGTTCACGCACAATTGTACCGCCAAGTGCTTCCATATCAGCTTCAAGGTCTGCCCGCTTCTTACCCGCAAGATGCAGCTCTACCCGCAGGGCAAAATCTAACATATCCCTCAAAAGCGCTTCGTCATTTTCGCTCATAAACAGTAAACGCCTTTTGAAGTACGTTATCACGAAAATGTGGGCTAAGTTCCTCAGCCGTTAACAAGTCAATCTCACGTTGAAAAAAATTAGTGAGTTCCTGCCCCCACAAGTAGTATTCCCAGCCTGGCGTATGACCTTCCTCAAATTCTACTAACATGTCTATATCGCTGTTATCATTGAAATCATCGCGCAGCACCGAGCCAAACAGCGACAGCTTACGGATATGATGCCGCTTGCAAAACGCGGCAATTTCCTCGTAAGGAATAGCTATCTGTATCTCAGCCATTGGGTTCATCCCTCAACCCGCCTGACAAGAAAAGCGCCGGTATCTCTACAGTATAAGCGAAATGCCGGCGCTAAAATCATCAGCTCGCCTTAAAAGCCATTACGAGCGCATCGTCAGCGCCATAACCGCTTTTTGCGCGTGTAGGCGATTTTCGGCTTCGTCGTAAACCACGCTCTGTGGGCCATCAATTACTGAATCTGTCACTTCAATATTACGGTCAGCAGGCAAGCAGTGCATATAAATTGCATCTTCATTCGCCAGCGCCATACGCCGATCATCGGTGATCCAATCCGTATATTTCGCGCCAATTTTGGATGATTCACCCTTGTCTTCAGTCGTCATCCAACAGCCCCACGACTTCGGGTACAGAATATCTGCGCCTTTGAAGCCCTCATCAAAATCATGCAGGATTTCAAACGACCCGCGCGATTTATTCGCATTCTCTTTCGCCTGCTCCACAATCTCCGGCATCAGCGCAAATTCTTCAGGATGCGTCAAGCGCACATTCATGCCAAACCGTGTCATTAGCAAAATCAAGCTCTGCGGCACTGAAAGCGGTTTCTGGTAACTGGAAGCATAGGCATAGCTCACGTTGATCGTTTTGCCGCGCACATCCCGCCCAAATTTTTCCATTATCGTCATCATGTCCGCCAGCGCCTGAAATGGGTGGTATACGTCACACTGCATATTCAAGACTGGCACACGGCTAGCTTCGGCAACTTCACGAATATACTGGTTGCCAAAATTCCAGTCACACTGGCGAATAGCGATGCCGTCCGTATAGCGCCCGATAATTTCACCGATCTCTTTGGCGGTATCGCCATGGCTGATCTGCGTCGTTTCGCTATCAATGAACATGCCATGCCCGCCTAATTGGGCGATGCCGGATTCAAAAGACGTGCGTGTGCGGGTACTCGTGAAGAAAAACAACATCCCCAAAACTTTATCGCGCAGCAGCGCATGGGGTTCGCCCAAAGCGCGTCTACGCTTCAAATCCCACGCGACATCAAATACTGTGTCTAGCTCGTCACGGGTCCATTCCAGTTCAGGCGCGATACTATCCCGCCCACGTAAATCAGTTTGCATAGAAGTCTCCTACAACGAAAGGCAATGCCTTATTGAAAACGATGAATTATGCTACCGGGACTTAAACATCAAACTCGTATTCGTCCCAGCTTGGCTCCCCGTCAAAAAACGAGTTCAAAGCACTATCATTCTGGTCAAATTCAGGCGTCATCGTATGCCGATCAAGCGATTCGGAATCCGTCCACTGCTCCAGCATAAGATAATGATTTTCACGGGCAATATCTTCATAGATAGCGAAAGCCAGGCATCCGGGGGTGTTGCTTTCCCGCGCAACGAGTTCCCGCGCAAAAGCCAGAAATTCGCTGCGCCGAGAAGGCACTATCGCAAAGTGACCGGTAATCATGATCATGATGCTTATTTCCTCGATTGTCTATGGCTGGATCATGGCGGGTAGTAAGGCATACCATTCTGTAGCTCGAACGACGTCTTCAAGCGGCACCTGATCGATGACGGTATGGGCATGTATTTCATCGCCGGGGCCAAAACCGATGCTCGGTATTCCCGCCTTACCCATCCAATAGGTGCCGTTGGTCGAGAAATCCCATTTTCCGGTCGGTAATGGCGTTCCCCAGAGGGCTGCGCCAGCCTGTACCCCCGCCTGAACAAATGGATCATCTTCGGGCAGTGCCCACGCAGGATAGATTTTATCTACCGGGAAAACAAAACCGGTATAACTGGGATCGTCGTAGAATAGAATAGAGGCTTCAATATCCTTACGCTCTCCGATCAACCGCTGAATCCGCGCAAGTTCCCCTTCAGGCGTCTCCCCAAAAGTGACTCGGCGATCAATATAAATCAGCGCTTCATCGGGTACAGCGTTAATGCTCGGCGTCTTCACATGCATATCTGTGACCGTAATCCGCCCATGTCCAAGAAATTCATGGTCGCCCAGTTCAGGTTCCAGATTGCTGATCGCCTCAATCACTGGCAGCAATTTATAAATGGCGTTATCGCCAAGGAAATTACTGGCGGCATGTGCGCTCTTGCCCTTAGCAACCACCTGCATTTCCACGCGGCCTTTATGTCCACGGTAAACCTGCATCCTGGTTGGTTCACCAATGACAACAAAATCCGGACGCAGCCCTTCTGCTTCTACCAGCGCATGAGGAGCAATGCCGTCGCACCATTCTTCCATATTGCCGAAATAATACGCAGTCCAGCCATCAAGCAGTCCAAGATCACGGGCAAGAGCCAGACCGTAAATCATGCCGGGGGTGCTGCCTTTTTCGTCGCAGGCACCACGCGCAAAGAAAATGTCGTTCTCGACCTT
>CAZBPB010000042.1:0-2223 GCA_964493565.1 uncultured Pleurocapsa sp.
ATCACGTCGTCATTACGCCCGATGATCCAGTAGTAACCATCCTCATCTTTGCGCGCCGAATCGCCGGTCAAATACCAGCCTTTGTCGTCATAAACACTAAAATACTGATTCACGAAGCGATTAGGATCGCCGTAAATGGTACGTAACATCCCGGGCCATGGGGTTTTTATGACCAGATTGCCATCCACACCGGGGGCACAGCTTTCGCCTTTTTCGTCCACAACGTCTACTTCAACGCCGGGGAATGGGCGGGTTCCACTGCCCGGCTTCAGGGGAACTGATGGCATCGGGGTGATCATGAAACCGCCAGTTTCGGTTTGCCACCAGGTATCCATAATCGGGCAGCGTTCCTTACCGATCACCCGGAAGAACCAGCGCCACGCCTCAGGGTTAATCGGCTCGCCTACCGAACCCAGCAAGCGCAAAGTGCTCAAATCATGGCGGTTTGGCCAGGCATCGCCAAAACGCATCAGGCTGCGAATGGCGGTGGGCGCAGTATACAGGATGGTCACGCCGTACTCGGCAACGATGCGCCACCAGCGATCAGGGAACGGGTAATTGGGCGCGCCTTCGTACAGTATTTCCGTCGCCCCTAAAATAAGCGGCGCATACACGATATAACTGTGACCGGTAATCCAGCCGGGGTCTGCCGCGCACCAGAAACGATCATCGTCTTTTACGTCAAAAACCCATTGCAGCGTGGTTGAGGTATATACCTGATACCCGCCGTGTGTATGCAAAATGCCTTTGGGTTTGCCGGTAGTGCCGCTGGTGTACAAAATGAATAGCGGGTCTTCGGCGTCCATCACCACCGTTTCGCAGTTGGGGCTGGCGATTGGCAAGGATACGAGGTCGTGATACCAGTAATCGCGCCCCTGCTCCATCTTCACTTCGTGACCGGTACGCTTGACCACAATCACCGATTCAACAATCGGCTGGCGGCGTACCGCTTCGTCCACAATGTCCTTAAGTTTGATGATATTGCCGCGCAGCCATGCGCCATCAGTGGTAACCAGCACCCGGCTTTGCGCGTCTTCAATACGATCTGCCAGCGCGTATTCGGAAAAACCACCGTAAATTACGCTGTGTACTGCGCCGATTTTGGCGCAGGCCAGCATGGCGATCATCAGCTCAGGAATGCGCCCCATGTAAATGGTGACGCGATCCCCCTTCTTCACGCCGAGGCTTTTCAGCACATTGGCAAACTTATTGACCTCGCGCCACAGGCGCCAGTAGGAATATGATGCCTTATCCCCGTTTTCGCCTTCCCAGATCAGCGCCAGCTTATTGCGCCGCCACGTTTTGACGTGACGATCCAGCGCGTTATAGGCAATATTCGTTTTGCCGCCTACAAACCATTTATAGAAAGGGGCATTGCTGCGATCTAGTACCTGCGTCCACGGTTCAAACCAGTGTAATTTTTGAGCTTGCTCTGTCCAGAAGGCTTCAGGATCACTCTGAGCTTCCTTATACAGCGCCTCATAATCACCAACAATCGCCTGTTTCTTCACTTCATCCGATGGGTAATACCATTCGCTCGTCGGCGGCGCAAACTCTTGAGTCATCCTAAATTCTCCTAAAAAAGCATCTTCGCGTTCGCCATTATAGCGCGGCTATTTATTAGGGGGTTGTCGTTGGCATATTTAGCGAGGTATCCGGTGAATTTCTGAATAGGGCGCAGCGTGCTGCGCCCCTACAGAACGGATACATTCCGACAGCAGAGCAGGAAGATCAAATTTTAGGCGGCGGTTTCGGCTGCCAGACGGGCATCTTCTTCCTTTGCAATACGCTGCCCTTCGTTGACATTGACTTTCGACAACAAGTAGCCGCCGATGATGAAGAAAGCAATCAGGCTGACAATGGCGGGGCGGCTGCTGCCGAACAGGGCTACTGCCAGCGCAAAAATAAGCGGCCCGACGATTGACGAGAATTTCTCCATCACGCCGTACAGGCCGAAGAATTCACCGCTTTTTCGGGCGGGTGAAAGACTGGCGTACATGCTGCGGCTAAGCGCCTGACTTCCCCCCTGCACAATCGCCACCAACCACGCCAGAAACCAGAACTCAATAGACGAATCCAAAAGGAATCCCCACGCGGCAATCACGCTGTAAATGACCAGCGCCAGCATAATGGCGCGCTTTGTGGTAAGGGTGCTGGCAGGTTTAGCGAACAGTTTTTGCGTTAGCCACGCGAAGATCAACCCGATGATCTGGAAAGCGAGCA
>CAZBPB010000042.1:2270-8144 GCA_964493565.1 uncultured Pleurocapsa sp.
TTCTATAGACTGAATTGCGATTAGACTATCGGCTGCTTCTCCGCCCGTATTGGTCAGCGTGAGCGTATGCTGACCGGCGGCAGGCGCGCTAATGACCACTGTTTCTCCATAGCGCGGGGTTTCGTTGAAGGTGTCTACGGTCATCTGGCGGCCTGTTTCGCCGTCAGTGAGCGGGCGCCCGTTCAGGGTCACAGCCATGCTGCCAGATTGCGGGCCAGCGATATAGGTGATTTCGACAGCCTTGCCGTGAAATTGCAGGGTGAGTTCATCGCCCTGTGTTCGACTGACCAAAGTTTCAACGTTTGCGGCCTCACCGCTTTCCTGGGCGCTGGCAACCTGTGTTTCCCATGCGCCGGTCAGAGCAAATGGGTTCGCGCTGGAGGTATACATGCCCTGCCCGGCGAAGGCATCCTGATCTTCAAAGGGAGCAGGCAGATTGCCCGCTGCACCTGGAGGCAGGATACGGCTTCCAGCAATACCCGCCAGCGGAAGCGCAACCAGATTGAAGAGCACAAATGCGAGATAGAATCCCCGCCGCGTACTTTTTGGGGAAGGCAAGCGCCCGAACATCAGGCTGAAGGGAATACCGACAAACTGCACCAGTAAGAGCGCCAGCACCAGTTCCACCGTACCGAAGCCGAGTTCAGCGCCGTAAATCACGGCCAAACCGATAATCGTGCCAATGGCATCGTTATAGATCAGGAAGGCGATCAGGAATTTGAAAAGCTCACGGTAATGTCGAAGATCTGCAAATGTGCCTTTGAGCTGCTTGAACGTAGCTGAAAGCACAGTTTGACCGGGGACAAGCGAAGTTGCAGCAGGCGGTTCGGGTACGCGGCGAAACAGCGGAATTGAGAATACCGCCCACCATACAGCCACGCTAAGGAAGGAAAGCTGCGCGCCAAGCGTACCGGGAAGCGTTTGCAGCATAACAATATTGATGGCTAGCAAAATACCGCCGCCGAGATAACCCATAGCATAGCCGCGAGCCGAGACGCTGTCCTGATCTTCGGGTCTGGCAACATGGGGCAGCAGCGAATCGTAGAAGGAGATGGCACCGAGAAAGCCGATGCGGGCGATGATGAACAGCACCGATGCCAGCAGCCAATCGCCAAAGGTGACGAATACCAGCAGGCCGGTTGCCAGCGCGCCAAGCAGCGTGAACAGGCTAAGAAAACGCTTTTTTGTGCGTGAAATATCGGAGACAGTACCCAAAAGTGGCGATAAAATTGCACCAATGAGCAGCGAAATACTTAGTCCGATGCTCCAATAGGCGGTGGCTTGCGCTTCACTGGACAGGCTAGCGCCCGCAACAGTGGAATAGTAGACTGGAAGGATAGCCGCAAGGATAGTGGTGGCGAAGGCGCTTTTCGCCCAATCGTATAGCGTCCAGGCAAAAATGCGACCGCGATACGCACGATCATCGGCTGCGGGCAAGTTCTGGGAAGGGATCGCGGTCATAGTGGTCTCCGAAAGAAAGCATCGCAGCAAGAATAGCGCGACAAGTTTTATGAAATGCTTAAGAACAGCCGATTCTAACTCCGGGTAAGAGAGTACATCATGTTAAAGCGTATTGCAGTATTGACCAGCGGCGGCGACGCGCCGGGCATGAACGCAGCGATTCGGGCTGTGGTGCGTACCGGGCTTTCGCTTGGCGCCGAAGTTTTCGGCGTACAGCACGGTTATGCCGGGCTGATCTCCGGCAACTACCGGAATATGGGTGACCGCGACGTTGGCGGCATCCTACAGCAAGGCGGCACTATACTGGGCAGCGCCCGCAGCGCCGAGTTCAGAACCCTTGAAGGGCGACAGAAGGCGCTAGAACAACTGGCAAGCCAGGGCATTGAAGGGCTGGTGGTGATCGGCGGGAACGGATCACAAACCGGCGGCTATGAACTTAATAACATGGGCTTCCCCACGATTGGCGTTGCCTCAACGATTGACAATGACTTGATCGGTTCAGACATCACCATTGGCGTAGACACGGCGCTGAACATTGCGCTGGAAGCGATAGACCGGCTGAAAGTGACGGCATCTTCGCACCGACGCGCTTTTATGGTGGAGGTGATGGGACGCGACTGCGGTTATCTGGCGTTGATGGCGGCAATTGCTGGCGGCGCAGAAGCAGCAGTTTTGCCAGAGATCAAAACCACTGTTGAAGCCGTAAAGAATCAGCTAATAGAACAATTCGCCAGAGGAAAGACCAACGGCATCATCGTGATTGCCGAGGGTGCATCGCCGACACTGGAAGAACTGATGGCGTATTTCAAGACCGATTCTCCTACTGTAGGATACGAAATTCGGGCAACCACGCTGGGCCATGTGCAGCGCGGCGGCGCGCCAACCGCTTTTGACCGCTTGCTTGGCACAATGCTAGGCGCAGGGGCTGCGGAACGGTTAATCAACGGCGAGCATGGCGTGGTGGTTGGTCGGATTGAGAATAAGCTGATCACCACACCATATCAGGATGTGATCGGGCGAACGAAAGGCATTAAGCCTGAAATGTATGCGCTGGCGCAACAACTGGCGCGATAAGGATGATGCCCCACCGCGCATAGGCTAAGCCAAAGGAGCCACAGCAATGCTGTGGCTAAACGGGTGGTTCATGACCACAGCGCATACGCCAGACGCGACCGTCGTCTTCCATGAGCAGATCGGATTCTTGCGGCCCCCAGCTACCACGTTCATATTTGACCAGCGGCGGGGCTTGATCGCTTTCCCAACCGGCGTTGATAGCGTCAATGAATCTCCATGAGAGCGCGATTTCGCGGTCACTGATGAAGAGCGAGTTATCGCCATTGAGCGCATCCAGTAGGAGGCGCTCGTAAGCGTCTGGCAATTCAACATTTTTGAAAGACGAGCCATAGCGAAATTCCATGTCTACCGACTGGACATCGTTGGCGTTCGGCACTTTGGTTTCAAAGCGCAGGTGTATGCCTTCATCCGGCTGGATACAAAGCGCGAGGATATTCGGCTTCAGGCGCTTGCCCTTCGGCAAGTCGAACAGCAAGTGCGGCGGGCGGCGAAACTGGATAGAAATTTCGCTGCCCTTGCGCTCTAAGGCTTTTCCGGAACGCAGATAAAAAGGCACGTCCTGCCAGCGCCAGTTGTCAATAAACAGCTTAACGGCGCCAAAGGTTGGCGTGGTGGACAGTGGATTTACGCCGGGCGCAGAGGTGTAATCGTCATACTGTGCGCGCACCGTATTCCCCATAATAGCGGGACGCAAGGCGCGCAGCACCTTGGATTTTTCCATTCGCAGCGATTCGCCATTGAATGAAAGCGGGGGTTCCATAGCGACGAGACAAAGCAACTGCAGCATGTGATTCTGAAACATATCGCGCAGAATGCCGGCATGCTCGTAATATCCGGCGCGGGTTTCAATATCTACCGACTCGGCAACGGTGATCTGCACATGATCTATGTAATTGCGATTCCAGACCGGCTCAAAGATGGCATTAGCAAAACGAAAGAACAGGATGTTTTGTACTGTTTCTTTACCTAGATAATGGTCAATGCGATATACCTGCTGCTCGTCAAAAGCCGCATGAAGACGACTATCGAGTTCGGTGGCAGTTTTAAGGTTAGTGCCAAAGGGCTTTTCGACCACAATGCGCCGCCAGCCATCCCTTTCACCGGTTTCATGAAGCGCTGAAAGGTTTTCTACCACCGGGCCGTAATATTCGGGTGCAGTAGCAAGGTAGTACAGACGGTTGCCAGCAGCAGCGCCGATCTCTGAAAGAAATGACTCCAGCGTTTCAAAGTCCGCCAATGTCGCCAGATCGCCACGCGAGTACCACATGATTGCTGTAAACCGCTTCCAATCGTCATGATTGTAGGCATCTTTTAGCGATTTACGCGCACCATCCAGCATCTGCTCACGGAAATCGTCGTGAGAATAAGGACGACGGGCATAGCCGACAATTTTGAAGTCTGGCGGCAGCTTTTGTTGAATAAACAGCCGATATAATGCCGGGATCAGCTTGGTACGCGTTAAATCACCGGACGCGCCGAAAATGATAATGGTTGTGCCCTGCTGTTCTGAAGGCATGGGGTTGACTTTCATCGTTCTCATTTGACAAAACTATATCGCGCATAGTGACCAAGGCAAAAGTCATGGAGGGACAGGGGAAACCTCAGCCTTCAAAAGCAGCCTCCCCCCGCGCGCGGCTGAGGAGAGGAAAGACTAGATACGGACAAAGATGCCTTGTCCCTATATCGGGTTGGTATGCGTTGTCACTTAATCACCGACGAATGTCATGTACCCTTTGTGTGACAAGGCGGACTGTGGCAGAATCGCCATAAAGTGATCGGTAAAAGTCTGGAGAATTAACGGTGCAAACCGAAACTATCCCTTCGATTGATGCCAGTTCGACACGTCCGACTGGATTAGATGCAATATTCGCGCCGCGCAGCGTTGCTGTGATCGGGGCAACTGAACGAGCAGGCAGCGTGGGGCGCACTATCCTGTGGAACTTGATCAGCAGCCCTTTCGGCGGCACGGTGTATCCAGTTAACCCGACGCGGCAGAGCATACTCGGCATACGCGCATATCCAAGCATTGCAGATGTACCTGAGCCATGCGATCTGGCGGTGATCGTAACCCCCGCGCCGACGGTACCGAGGGTGGTTGACGAATGTATCGCCGCCGGAACCAAAGGGCTGATCATCATCTCTGCCGGCTTTAAGGAAGTCGGGCCGGAAGGCGTGGCTTTGGAACAACAAATACTCGCCAGCGCGGAAGCTGCCCAGATACGGATTATTGGCCCGAACTGCCTGGGCGTGATGCGTCCGAATTATGGTTTGAACGCAACGTTTGCCGCCGCAATTGCAAACCCCGGCAAGGTGGCGTTCATCAGCCAGAGCGGCGCGCTGTGTACAGCCGTTCTTGACTGGAGCTTCAGCGAAAATGTGGGCTTCAGCGCGTTTGTGTCCATCGGCTCGATGCTGGATGTGAACTGGGGCGACCTGATTGATTATTTCGGCAACGATCCGGATACGACCAGCATCGTGATCTATATGGAATCGGTTGGCGACGCGCGCGCGTTTCTTTCGGCAGCACGCGAGGTCGCTTTACGCAAACCGGTCATCATCATTAAAGCCGGGCGCACGGAAGCGGCGGCACATGCCGCCGCTTCGCATACGGGGACGCTTGCGGGCAGCGATGATGTGCTGGATGCGGCATTTCAGCGTTCGGGTGTGCTGCGCGTAGATCATATTGCGCATGTGTTTTACATGGCAGAAGTGCTGGCGAAACAGCCGCTGCCGAAGGGAAACCGGCTGACGGTGATCACCAATGCAGGGGGACCGGGCGTACTGGCGACGGACGCGCTGATTATGGGCGGCGGGCAACTGGCGACGATCTCTGAAAAGACGATGCAGGAGCTGAACACGTTTCTTCCTCCGGCGTGGAGCCACAGCAACCCGATTGACGTGCTGGGCGACGCATCGCCCGATATTTATGCGCGGACGCTGGCGGTGGCGGGTGACGACCCGAACAGCGATGGCTTGCTGGTGATTTTGACACCGCAAGCGATGACTGACCCTACTGAAACCGCCGAGAAGCTGCGCGGATTCGACACGATCAAGGATAAACCGGTGCTGGCAAGCTGGATGGGCGGGCCGGGAATTGCCGATGGCGAAGCGATCTTGAATCACTCGAAGATTCCAACTTTTCAGTTCCCAGATACTGCGATTCGCGTGTTCAACTATATGTGGAGGTACAACGCGAATTTGAAATCGCTGTACGAAATTCCGATGCTGCCGGAAGACAGCACAGTTGAAACGCCTGATCGGGCGAAAGTCGAGCAGATTTTGCGGCATGCGCGTGAAAGCGGACGCACGATTCTGACAGAGTTCGAATCGAAACAGGTA
>CAZBPB010000042.1:8154-15241 GCA_964493565.1 uncultured Pleurocapsa sp.
GGAGGCAACTGCTGCCGCCGACGCATACGGCTATCCGGTGGTGCTTAAGTTGAACTCGGAGACGATCACCCATAAGACCGAGGTTGGCGGGGTGCAATTGAATTTGGAAAACGCCAAAGCCGTTCAAGGGGCTTTCGAGAAAATTCGTGACTCGGTTTCGGAAAAGGCTGGCGCACAGCATTTTCAGGGCGTAACCGTGCAGCCAATGGAACGTCTTGATGGATACGAATTGATCATAGGCAGCAGCATTGACCCACAATTTGGCCCGGTGCTGCTTTTCGGGAGCGGCGGGCAACTGGTTGAGGTGTTCAAAGACAGCTCGCTTGGGCTGCCGCCACTGAACACGGTGCTGGCGCGGCGGATGATGTCTGAAACCCGGATTTACAAGGCGCTGCAAGGCGTGCGCGGGCGCGACCCGGTTGATATGAACGCATTGGAGCATTTGCTGGTGCGCTTCAGCCAGCTTGTAGTGGAACAACCGTTGATCAAGGAAATTGATATTAACCCGCTGCTGGCTTCGCCCGAACGGTTGATCGCGCTGGATGCGCGGGTGGTGGTTCACCCGCCGGAAGTGAGCGACGCTGACCTGCCCAGCCCGGCTATTCGCCCGTACCCCACGCAGTATGTGGAGACGTGGGAAAGCAAACATGGAACGGAAGTGCAGTTCCGCCCGATTCGTCCTGAAGATGAGCCGCTGGTGGTCAAGTTCCACGAAACGCTTTCGGAGAGAACCGTTTATTTGCGCTACCTGCAAGCGATGCAGTTGAGCGAACGTATAGGACATGACCGCCTCTCCAGATTGTGCTTCATAGACTATGCCCGCGAGATGGCGCTGGTGGCGACGCGGAAGAACCCGTATGACGGCTCGACGGAAATTATGGGAATTGGCCGCCTGAGCAAAATTCGGAATACCAGCGGGGCGGAATATGCAACCATCGTCAGCGATCGCTTCCAGCATCAGGGGCTTGGCAAAGAAATGCTGCGCCGGTTGATACAGGTTGCCCGCGACGAAAAGATCAAAACGATCGCTGGCAATGTGCTGACCGAAAATAACGAGATGATCCGGCTGGTGGAACAATTCGGATTTAAGCTGATGCCGACTGATAAGCCTTCGATCCTGCGCGCGGAATTGACCCTGTAACATTGCTATACCCCTTTACTAAAGCCACTGTTCGAGTCTGCTGCTTTCAGTAATTTTGAAAGCAGCAGACTGTTTAAGCAGATTAGCACATTTGTTCAGGCAATAGGTATCCAAACTGCCAACAATATGGCTGCAAAATTCTTCTCTCGAAAAAGCGATATTAAACGTTTAATAATGAAGTTCTGAGTGCCGAGTTCTGGGTTTTCTGAGGATGAATGAGAAGCCATTTGAAAGCGCGAGTATATAGACAGAAAAGCGATCCATGCCCTTGATCCGCTGTGTGAAGGGCGGTACGCGCACTGCTCCAACAACCTCACCCCCGGCCCCTCTCCGCAGCCGTGCACGGAGAGGAGAGAAAGCGACGGGCGCAGCGTGCTTGCGCCCCTACAGCAGTTCCCGTGTAATGCTGCGGAGAGGATGAGCCTCCGGGTTGCGTGGTTCAAATGGGATATCACAAGGGCGCAATATATTGCGCCCCTACAGCGGATATGGCAGTTGCAGTGAAAAAGACCAGCGCCTGCAACAGCGCAGGTTCGAAAGGCTATGGCTGCTGGTTTGCAAGCGCGGATTCGAGCTGGGCGAGGGTTGGCGCTGTGGTTGCCCCCCCGACGCCGGTTACGGAAAAGCCACCGCAGATATTGCCATAACGGGCGGCTTCTGCATCCGTTAAGCCACGTACTATTTTGCCGAATAGGTAGCCTGCGGAAAAGCAGTCACCTGCGCCGGTGGTATCAATGACGGCGCCGATTTTGTGAGAAGGCACATTGATTACTTCGCCTTGAGTGCCTACCCATGCGCCGTTACCACCATCTTTGACCAATACGGTATTGACCCACCGATTTAATTTCTGTACGGCAGAACGTGGATCGCTGGTTCTGGTGATCAGTTGGGCTTCACGCATGTTAGGGACGAAGATATCGAGGCCTTCGAGGTAGCAAGACCAATCGCAGGATGCGTCTGCGAGCAACGGGGTATCGTGACAGTCCATCGAGACGGTTGCCCCGCGCTGACGCGCTAATTGGATTAAGGGGGCTACGTTTTCGGGAGCTTCCAGACCGCCAAAATGAATATGTTTGAACTCCACCTTGCCCATCATTTGAAGCCAGTAGTCATAACGATCTTCACGGTCAGGATCGGCATAGGTGACGAAAGCACGTTCACCCTGCAAGGGAATCGAAGTAGTCACCCGGCGGAACGGTTCGTTGAGGAAACGCGCCAGCGAGAGATCAATACGTTCACGGGCGGCGAGGGTGGTGACGAACTGGCTGTAATTGTCATCGCCAAAAGTGGCAGGCCAACCATGATTTACGCCCAAACGGGCGAGCGCGCAAGCGGTGGTGAACATGGCGCCACCGGTCGAGGTGATACCAGTAGACATGATTTCACGACCAAGCGCCGGAAATTCAGTTAGCCCTGCGTAGATAACATCAAAGAAATATTCACCGAAGAGAAGAATGTCGTACTGTCGCATCTTGAACGATCACCTTAGAAGGAGGGTCAAAACTTTTACACAAAGGCGCTGAAACGCAATCATTATATTCCGGTTATGTGGCGAGCATGAAGGGCTGTGATGATTTACATGGAGCGCGGGGGTTCGCTCTACGAAATAAACATATAGATGATAGAGACTTATGAACATCGTACAAAGCATAGAGGGTGTTCTTTGGGCGAGTACACTCGGCAAATTCAACTAAGGGTTGATAAAATTTGCACAAAATCAGTTTCATGGCACTATTCATGAATGATTTTGACCAGCGCCTTTCGTGAAAACAACTAATGGTCTCGCCTGCCACAGCCTCTTCCCCAATGTTTCAGAACTACGAACTGGACATCGCCTATGATGAAATGTTCGCAGCCAATGGAACGACGCGAACGCACTATGAAAGCATCTACCGACTGCTGCTTGATTTAACCCCGGACGAATACCAGAAACGCAAAAACGCCGCCGATGTGACGTTTCTGAATCAGGGGATCACCTTTACGGTGTATGGGCACGATGAAGGCACAGAGCGTATCTTTCCGTACGACTTGATTCCACGCATCATTACACACGCAGAATGGGACACGATAGAACGCGGGCTGATTCAGCGGATCACGGCGCTAAACCTGTTTCTACGCGATATTTACCACGAAGGGCGCATCTTACAGCAAAATGTGGTGCCGCGCGATCTGGTGTATACCTGCAAACACTACCGACGACAGATGAAAGGCGTGCATGTTCAGAAGGATGTGTACACGGCTGTAGTGGGTACGGATCTGGTACGGGTGGCAGGCGGAGAGTTCGTGGTGCTGGAAGACAACCTGCGGGTACCCAGCGGCGTGTCTTATATGCTTTCGAACCGCCACTTGATGAAATATGTGTTCCCGCGCATTTTCGGGCAGTACGGCGTGCGCCCGATAGATGATTACGGGCAAAAACTGCTGGCAACGCTGCGGAATCTTGCGCCGAAGCGACGCGAAGACCCGACCATTGTGCTGCTGACACCGGGGGTCTATAACTCGGCGTATTTCGAGCATACATTTCTGGCACGACAAATGGGGATTCAACTGGTTGAAGGGCGCGACCTGCTGGCACATGACAATGTACTGTATATGCGAACATCAGGTGGATTGCAGCGCGTGGATGTGATCTATCGCCGGGTAGATGATGACTTTCTTGACCCGCTAGCATTTCGCGGCGATTCAATTCTGGGCGTGGCGGGGCTGCTGAACGTGTATCGCGCCGGAAATGTGGTGCTGGCAAACGCAATTGGCACAGGGATAGCCGACGATAAGGCGATCTACAGCTATGTACCGGAGATCATCAAGTATTATCTCGGCGAAGATGCGATTTTGCCGAATGTGGAAACGTACAGGCTGACGGACGACAAAGCCCGCGAGCATGTGCTGCAAAATCTAGAAACGCTGGTCGTGAAGGCTGTAGGCGAAAGCGGCGGCTACGGGATGTTGATCGGGCCGCACAGTACCGCGCAGGAACGCGAAGAATTCCGGCGACGCATTGAAGCCGACCCGCGTAACTATATTGCCCAACCAACGCTGGCGCTTTCGCGCGCGCCATGCCTGTTTGACGACGGGGTTGAGGCGCGCAGTATTGATCTACGACCTTATATTCTGTATGACGGCGACCGGGTTTCGATTGTGCCGGGCGGGCTGACCCGCGTGGCACTAAAGCGTGGATCGCTGGTGGTCAATTCTTCACAAGGCGGCGGCAGTAAAGATACATGGGTATTGAATGAGTGATCCCTTCTAACTGGAGCCATCCATGACCATGCTTTCCCGCGTTGCAGACACTCTATATTGGATGAGCCGTTATCTTGAACGCGCGGAGCATATATCACGGCTGCTGGATTTGCATCTGCACCTGATGCTTGACCAGAGCGAGGCTGACCCGCAAGCGCGCTGGGAACGATTGTTTTCCAGCTTACAACTGCCGCGCCCCCCGGTACAAGTACATGAAAGTTATGCCGTCACGCGGTGGCTAACCTTTGATATGTACAATGACAATTCAGTGCTAGCGTGCATCTCTGCTGCCAGAGAAAATGCGCGGCATGTTCGAGAGCAAATAAGCTCTGAGATGTGGGAACATGTGAATCGGCTGTATTTTGAGATCAAGCGCCACGATTTGACAGCCGTGTGGTACGACCAACCACACGAACTATACCGCACCGTGAAGGAAGGCGTACATCTGTTTCAAGGAATAACAGACTCTACCATGAGCAATGGTGAAGGCTGGAATTTCATACAGGTGGGGCGCTATGTAGAGCGGGCTTCAATGATTGCCCGGCTGATTGATATTCATTTTCAGCATTTTGCGGATATACCGCTAAACCAGACCATCAGTGACGACTTTCTGGAATGGGTATCGCTCTTGAAGTGCTGCACCGCGTATGAGGCGTATTGTAAGGTATACACGGCAGAAATTCGGCCAGATCGTATTGCTGAATACCTGATCTTAAATTCTGATTTTCCGCATACGATCCGCTTCTCAGTTGACTGGATCTAACAGGAATTACAAGCGATTGCCAACATTACGGAGAGTAAGCGCGCCAAGCACGTGAACCGGCTTGCGGGAAAGCTACATGCCCTGCTTGATTATTCGTCGGTAGATGAGATTCTGGCGGGGGGGCTGCATGAATACCTTGAAACGGTGCAGGCGCAGTGCGGGCAAATACACAACGCGATCTACAGTGCTTACATCATCTATCCCGCAGACGACTTTGTATAAACTGGCTTCAGATTTGGAGCGGCGATGTATTACCAGATTCACCACGTAACCCGATTCCGGTACAGCCATGCAATCAGCGAGAGCGTGATGGAAGTGCGTATGCAACCACGCACCGAAGGCTTGCAACGATGCCTGCGCTTCAAACTGGCGACTAACCCCCCTGCACGAGTGATGAACTACGGCGACCATCTGGGAAACATTGTACATTCGTTTGACCTGCCGGGACGCCACGCCCAGTTGATTATGCAGGCAGAATCTGTGGTAGAGATCAATGCACCACCGGCACTACCCGACTCTCTGCCCTTCAGGGCGTGGGATGACCTTGAAGTAATGACCACCACCCATGATTACTGGGACTTTGTAGCTGCCAGCCCACGCGTTGAACAAACGCCGCTGCTACGCAAATTCGCAGAAGAATCGGGGATAGATGGCAAACTTGATCCGCTATCGTTCCTGCTTGAGGTAAACCAGAGTATTTATCACGCGTTCGATTATGATTCTGGCAGCACGGAGGTGGACTCGCCGATAGATGTGGCGCTGGTGGCGCGTAAAGGCGTATGTCAGGACTTTGCGCATATCATGCTGGCGATTGTGCGCGGCGCAGGGATTCCGGCACGATACGTGAGTGGATATCTATATTATGAGAGCAAAACGGATCGCTCTACGCCGGATGCTTCACACGCATGGGTAGAAGCACTGCTGCCGGGAGTCGGCTGGATAGGGCTTGATCCGACGAATAATATCCTAGCCGGGGAACGCCATATCCGGGTGGCTATCGGGCGGGATTATGGTGACGTGCCACCTAATAAGGGTATATTCAAGGGGGCCGCTGAAAGCCATCTTGAAGTGGATGTACGCATCAAGACGGTTGAATTTGAAACTCCGATTGAGGAGATTATGCCAGTGTCTAGCTGGACGATTGACCCGATGCCGGCGATTGCGGAAGCCCAGCAACAACAGCAACAACAACAGTAGCCCTCACGCCAATTTTGAAACCTACGGTTAGCAACGACACCTTAGAAGCCATTTGAAAATAATGCAGTAGGATGGAGGTATGAAAAAGGTTGAATTTCGGTGCATTTTTGCAGACCCATTATAACCTTTAATGAACCCATTAGAGACTCTTAAAACTGCTCTATTGCAGAAAACTTGTTCGTATGATATACTTCTAAAGTTGATGTGATTCCAGTCAAATTCACACTTCTCACCTCAACCCACATATATATGAGGCTGCGCACAGCTCTCATCACTAATGCACCTTAACAACTGCATATCTCTGGTCTATTCCTTTCTCCAAGCGGTTTACTCTTTGTCAAAAGGAGTTCCCCATGCGTTCGGATTACGTCGAAATTGAACAGATCGTCAAACGTCTCTTACCTTCGAATAACGCCGATGTCACTGATAGACATCAGGCGTGGAGCGAATGGATGCTTAAGGGCGGTCATGAGCCGGTGCTACGGTTCATTCGTTTCAAGAATGGCACCCGTGCAGAAGACGAAGAAATCTTACAAGAGACGCTCATTCTCGGTTATCAGAAAGTGGAGGGCGGTCAGTACGAAGACCGCAATCTCCCCTTTACCGCCTTTTTGAAGAAGATTGCGTGGTACAAGATCATGGAAGCATCGCGGCAGGGATTACATGAAGTTTCGTTTGAGAACTTCATAGACCTGCCCTCTGAAGATCATGTTCGCGAACACGATCAAGCAGAGTTCTGGAAAGAG
>CAZBPB010000043.1:0-11318 GCA_964493565.1 uncultured Pleurocapsa sp.
TGAACGAATCGCTGAGCGGCGTATTAGGGTTGGCCTTCGCCTTCCCAACCGGTAGCGATTTGATACCGGCCATTAACGCTGCGATGGATCGCATGATCGCAGATGGTTCGTGGGACGATATTTTCCGTGCGTGGTTTGAGTAAATCTGGCTTTTCAGTGGGGTGCAATAAATTGCACCCCACTTCTTATTTTTCTGGACACCTCCAAATATGACAAATTCCTCACTTTCGATGCAGTCTCAAGTTCCAGAAAAACGCCGCGAACTGGTTGACGTTCGTAGATTTGCAAGATGGTTAGTACGCCGCCAAAGCTGGTTGATTGCGTTCATAATCATTGACATCCTCATCGCCATCAGCATCACCAGCAGCATTGTGTTGTCAGAAGCCTGGAATTATATCTCCCCAGGTATTCGAATTTCCCTCGAAATTACATTCATGTCCTTCTTTATTTCGGTGATTATTGGTGTCCTGGTGGCACTGATGCGCGTTTCCAAAAATGCGATTGTCTACAATATTTCCACTTTCTACGTGGAGTTATTTCGTGGGTTGCCATTGTTAGTCATCATTCTGGTCTTCAACTTTGTGCTGGTGCCGCAAATTATCGACATTGTCGCTGGCACTGATGATACAACCGACGCCGCTGGCAACGTCGTGCCAGGGCGTCCCCCTATTTCATTCCTTGATGACAACCTGCAGCGTCTGCTGGGTATAAATCCGGAGATCATTGAAACAACTACCTTGCGCTCACGCGATATTGACGAAAAATGGCGCATCATTCTCGCATTTGCTGTAACCTACGGCGCTTTCATGTCCGAAGTTTTTCGCGCGGGTATTGAAAGTATCGGACGAGGGCAAATGGAAGCGGCGCGTTCATTAGGTATGAATTATTTCCAGGCCATGCGCTATATCATCTTGCCGCAAGCAGTTAGAAACATCCTGCCGGCCTTAGGCAACAATTTCATTTTACTGCTCAAAGATACCTCGCTGGCTTCGGCGGTTGCCGTCCCCGAAGTCACGTATCTCACACGGCAATATTCCAGTAACCGCTTCCGCTACCCGGAAGGATTACTGGTACTATCCTTCATCTACGCAAACCTGACAATTTTCCTTGCATTGGGCGTGAATGCGCTGGAATATTTCCTGCACGCAGATCGCCGCGAAGGCTAATTTTATGGAAGCAGCATTCGACAATAACCCCATCATTCATATACGCAACGCAACCAAACACTTTGGCCGCATACACGCCTTACACAACGTCGATCTTGACATCTATCCCGGCGAGGTGGTGGTGATCATCGGCCCAAGCGGCTCTGGAAAAAGCACCTTACTCAGATGCATCAATAAGCTAGAAACCATTGACAGTGGCGAAATCTACGTAGATGGCATTCCGCTCAATGACAAACGTACTAACATCAACGCAGTACGCGAAGAAGTCGGCATGGTATTCCAGCAGTTCAACCTGTTTCCAAATCTGACCGTATTGGGAAATGTGACGCTGGCGCAGCGTATTGTACGCAACCGTGATAAGAATGAAGCGGAAGCAATTTCTCGGCAGTTGTTGCAAAAAGTAGGAATCCCCGAAAAAGCGCTCACCTACCCCAGCAAACTATCCGGCGGTCAGCAGCAGCGCGTTGCGATTGCCCGCGCCTTAGCGATGAACCCCAAAATCATGCTGTTTGACGAGCCAACTTCGGCGCTTGACCCCGAAATGATTAAAGAAGTGCTGGATGTCATGCTGGATCTGGCGCGTGAAGGTATGACTATGGTGGTCGTAACCCACGAAATGGGTTTCGCCCGCGCTGCCGCCAATCGGGTAGTGTTTATGGATCACGGCGAAAAGGTCGTTGAAACCACTCCGTACGACCTTTTCGATAACCCGGAACATGATCGCTTAAAACAGTTCTTAAGCAAAATACTCGCGCACTAATTCGCGACCTGTGGCTCGCCAATTTGTGCCCAGTAAACGCTGGGATTGAACATTGTATGCACGAACAAGCGCATATCGGGTGTAACCGTTAATCCAGCCAATGGCGTTGCCAGTTCGGTATAAACCACAATCTGGACTTGCTCGTTGGTGCAGCCACCATTGGCACGGCATGCTACCGGATCAATACGCCCAACCACCCCACGCGTCCCTAAGGCATACGCAAAGTACAGGTAGCCATCTTCGGCAAGCTGCATACCGGTTGTATTTTGAACCCCTGTTAACAGCGGTGCGGCGGTCGGTTCAGGGTCGCTAAGATCAAACCACTCAATCGAACGGCGGGTGCTTCCGTTGTTCCCTACGTACAGAATTTCATCATCCAGCGCAAGTCCTGTTGGCCCTGCAAGCCCTTCAATCAAGGTGTCAACATCCCCCTCGCGGCTCACAATATCTACATGATCGCCTAAAAGGTTACTTACCAGAAAGTTATCCTCGCCATACGGGATCATGCCCCAGGGACCCTCGAAATCCCCGGCAATCGTTTCTACGCCGGCGCGGGTTATACGCTTAATGCTGTTTTCGCCATAATCCGGCACCCATAACGCCAGCTCGTTATCTACCTCTTCGGGAATAATGGTATGCGCGTTGGTCACTCCGAAAATATAGGTTCTGGTCTGCCCCGTTTCGCTGTTTGTTTCATAAACAGTGCCATCACCTGTACAGGCAATATACAGATAGTTATCGTAAAATCCGATGCCATTTGGACGCTGCACATTGCCCGTTAACGATTGCAAATCCGCCTGAGTAAGCGGCGTGAAGGAATCTCCGCCGGTTTGAGGTTCAAAGGTCGTTTCCGTTTCTACTCCAGATGAGGTTGCAGTTGGACCCGGCGTAGCCGACTTCGTTGGGGCGGGTGTTGGAGTTCGTACCTGTTGTTGTGCTTGAACGACCACAAACGTTGCTGCCGAAATACTGATTAGGAGTATAAGTCCGATAATGGCTCGAAAGTTTCGCATGTTTCCTTATCTACGCACATGGCACATAAATGGTAAAGCGCGTGCCCTTGCCAATTTCGCTTTCAACAGTAACTCTGCCGTGGTGGTTTGTCACAATTGCTTTTACAAGGCTTAAGCCCAGCCCTGAGCCACTAACATGCTCAACGCCGCGCTGCTTACCCCGATAAAAGCGGTCAAAAATGCGCTCATGTAATTCAGGCGCAATCCCTACACCGGTATCAGAAATGTTGAATACGACCTCGCCATTTTCACGCCCGGCAGCGACATTTACATGACCGCCAGTTGGTGTAAACTTTATCGCGTTTTCAATCAAATTGATAATTGCCCGCTCAAACTGCTGAATATCGCACATTATCATTGGCAAATCGTCAGCTACGCTGTAGTCCAAGATCACAGCCTGTTCGCGTGCAAATTCGTTCATTTCGTGTACGGCATCGTCAATAATGCGTGCAGGTGGGCACATTTCAAGTGCCTGTGTGCCATCGCGCAGGCGCTCAAGGTCAAGTATTCCACGAATAATGCGATTCATTCTTTGAAGCTGGCGGTCAATCGTATCTATTGATTGACGAACGTCGTCGCTGCCCGTGTCATAGATATCCTCGTGCAGCAGGTCTATATTGGCCATTGCCGCCTGCAAAGGGTTTTTCAGATCGTGGCTGGTCATGCGAACCATCTCGCTTTTTAGGCGATCCAGTTCTTTAAGCTGGGTAATGTCGTTTAAGACCGCGACCCATCCCTTCATTTTCGGACGCCCCAAACCCGCTACATGGCAAAGAAAGATTTTGTCGCCTAATTCAGCCTCATAAGTTAGTGATTTGCGCGTCCGGATTTCGCGGAAGGCTTGACGTAGGTTATTCGGAAAAGCTGACGCTGGAAGCAGATCAGCAATAGGGGCATTGGGGTCAATTGACTGCGCGCCAACCAACGCCGCCGCCGCCGGATTGGCAAAAATCAGCTTAAATTCGCGATCAATAGCAATAACCGGACTATCCGTACTGACCAATACGGTTTCCAACTGGTTGCGGCTTTGCTCAATTTGCGCATTTAACTCGGTCTGCCCTGCAAACAGCCGGCTTTGGGTGATAGCTACCGCAGCTTGTGCTGCGAGCAACTGCAAAAGATACACATCTTCCCGATCAAATAAACGCCCGTGCCGCGAAGCCACAACCATCAAGGCACCGATCGGATCGCCACCTGCAACGAGCGGCGCACACATAACCGCGCCAAAAAATTCGCTGGCATAAGCAAACTCATGACTACCTTTCCATTCACGCGCATAATCATCCAACTGAATTAGTTTACCGGTTTGCACCGCAGTACCCGCAACGCCTTCACCCAGGGGCAGCCTGCTGCCCAGCCGGTCATTGATCAATTCATGGGTGGTTTTTAGCGATAACCCATCATCTTCCAATAGAAAGATAGCTGAGCCATCGGCTTCCAATAGCCTGGCAGATTGGCCGACAAGTTGTTCAAGAATTGAATCAACAGCATTTTGACTGGCTATCGAAGCAATGACGTTGCGAATCGCTACCACCTGCGATTTACGCTCAGCCAATGGGCGGAAAATCTCTTGTTGCAGAATCCCCACGCTTATCACTAATGATGCCAGTGCGCCAACCACTGTAGAAACCAGAAAGGTATCTAATTCAGGATTCAGGAAGCCAATACTCTGAGCGATGATAAACAGTAACAGGCCAAATTTGAGTATCCGCAGGCGTATCTTACGCTGATAACGCCACAGCAAGTACAGCGCGGCGCCATCGAATACCAGATAGAAAAGCAGTAGGGGTGTTCGCGTTTGCAGCGCCAGCGAACCATCCGCATCAATAACAAACGGATCAGGCGCGCCTGCGGCAAAAATGAATATACGATAGGTGAACAGTACCACGAGCGCCGATAAAAGTAAGATGCGAAAGCGGCGCGTGTACATCTTCACCAGCGAAGCCACTAAAGCGTATAACGCGATACTTGAGCCGGTAAAGCCAAATTCCAGCATAATCAGGGGAAAGCGGGCGCTAGAAGGATCCCCCACAAGTACAACGGCCTGCGCCAGAAAAGAGCCGAGGTTCCATAGCAAGACGAGCGACAGAAATACCGCAAAAAACTGGGTGATTTCCTTGCGTATGTCGTACCACAGCAAAATGAAGAGAAAACTGAGGGCGAGTGCAAGCGTAAGCCCGTTGATCAGCAGGGTAAAGCCATTGGTTGCCTGCATTTTCGAATTACATCAGTCTTTGCGTGCTGTGCGTCTGTTTTTCAAAACGATAACCGATGCGGTGTTCCGTCAGAATGTACAGCGGATTCGCAGGATCGCGCTCTATCTTCCTTCGCAGCTGGCTGATATATACACGCGGATAGTACACATCGTCTATATATTCACGTCCCCACACATTTTCAAGAAGATCGCGCTGATTCACGACGCGGCCTGAATTTTCCAACAAAACAGCCAGTAGTTTGAATTCTGTAGGGGTAAGATGCACTTTTTTGCCGTTCACATGTACATGACGGCGATGCAAATCTACGCTCAAATAGCCGTCGTCATAGCGTTGTTCGGTCTCGACGTTGGTCATTGAAGACCGGCGCAGCAATGCTTGTACCCGCGCAACAAACTCATTCAGGCGCACCGGCTTGGTCAAGTATTCATCTGCGCCGGCATTTAAGCCATCAATGATGTCTTCTTCGGTGATCGCATTTGCCGAAAGCATCATGATCGGGGTATCAGCAATCTCGCGAATTCTGCGACAAACTGTCAACCCATCCATGCCTTCAGGCATCACAATATCGAGAATGACCAGATCAGGCCGCTCCACATGGAAACTACGCAAGCCATCCAGCCCATCCTTGCACAACACTACTTCAAAGCCATCACGCTGCAGCTTTCGGCCTAAAGCCTCGCGTATCGCAGCCTCATCGTCAACGATCATTACCTTCATAGACGCCTCTGCGTTTTCTGGCGAAATCGCCGTCTCCCATACGATCAGCTTATCTTAGCGTAGCATATCATTGCCCTATGAAAAATAAGGCATAATAGGGGCGAAGTCGGTTTTACGATTCCTAAGGTTCGACGGGTGAAGCAATTTTACAAAATATTCAGCTCTCAGAAGCATAATTTCTTTCGTATCTCGCTCGCAGGCATTTTGCTGCTGGTGGTTACTGCCTGCGACAGTCGCGAAGAGCTGCCCTCTATGATCGTCACGCTAATTGTAGACGGTCAGCAGCGCGCTATTGCTGAAGATACCCCGATTACAGTCGGAGAAATTTTGCGGCAGGAAGAAATTTTGCTTGGCCCGCTAGATGAGGTAAATCCACCACAATTTAGCCAGATTGCTGATGGAATGCGCATTACAGTAGCGCGTGTCACTGAAGAATCGAGCTGCGAAGAGGTTGAGGTTCCTTACCAGAGCCGAACCATTCCCAACGAAGCACTGGCACCGGGCGAAACCCGTCTCGCGCAGCCGGGACGAAGTGGCACCGAGCAGGTTTGCTATCGTATTACCATTCGCGATGGTGTCCCCGGGCAACCGATACCTATCAGCCGCGTACCAATGTCTGAACCCCAGGCGGAAATTATCTACGTGGGACCATCTGGTGAACTTGACCCCGTACCTATCACCGGTACGTTAGCCTATATTAGCAACGGCAATGTATGGGCAATGCGCAACACCAGTACATCAAAACGCGCGCTTACGAATACAAATGACGTTGATGGGCGCGTCCTTAGCCTGGATGAGGAGGGTCGCAGTTTGATATTCACCCGTCAAAATACGGGGAGCGACACCAATATTTTCAATCAGTTGTGGCTTCTTCCAGACACTACCCTGACACTCGATCCCATTGCTCTCATGCCCGAAAACGTGCTGGCTGCGGCCTGGGTACCAGGGCTGGACAATACAGTCAGCTATTCGACTGGCGAAGTAACCGATGTCGCGCCCGGTTGGCGTGCCAACAATGATCTGTTCCTCATGTCTATTGACCCACTAACGGGCACACCGCAGCAGGTACAACCATTGGTACCGCCATCATCATTCGGCCTATACAATTGGTGGGGAACAAATTTCCAGTGGGCACCGGACGGCAGCCAATTAGCGTGGGTCCGCGCCGATTCAATGGGTCTGGTAGACCTGAATACCGGTGATTTTCAAACTCTGCTCAGCTACCCTGTATTTGAAACCCGGCAGTCATGGTCATGGCGGGCAACGGTTTCCTTTTCACCGGATCAAAGCCTGATCCTGACCACTGTACACGGCGCACCTATTGGCAATGAGCCGCCGCAAACCAGCCCCGCGTTTCACGTTGCAGTGACAGATACCAGCGGGTCATTTAATGCCAACGTTGCTGAAAACACCGGCATCTGGTCTACACCTCAATACTCGCCCACCATCACCAACGCAAACGGGCAGCAAATTGGCTATATGGCTTATTTGCGCGCGCGTGATTTATCTAACAGCATCAATCAAGGTGCAGAATATGATCTGGTCGTGGCAGATCGTGACGGCAGCAATGCGCGTATAATTTTTCCAGCCGCCGACCAGCAATCACTAAACAGTGATGCCTCAATTACATGGAGTCCCGATGGGACACAACTCGCATTCATTTATCAGGGCAACCTCTGGCTAGTTGATGTTGCCTCAGGTGCAGCCCACCAGCTTACATTGGACGGGAACGCCTCGCAGCCGATCTGGACGCGATGAAACGCCCGCTGATTATTTTCTTCGTCGCGCTAGCTGCGCTGGCGGGAAGCCTTGCAGCTTTAGGAGCATCGTTGCAAGCGCGCGATTTTGCGCTGCGCGGTTATCGTGATGCCTCACAAACTTCCAATCTGCCATTCTGGACTCCTCGATTAGGCATCAACGCTGAACTCACACAGTACTCTCCCGAAGAACTTGCGGAAAATCTTGAGCTAATGCGAGCCGCCAACATCACATGGGTGCGGCAGTTTGTGCGCTGGGATGAAATCGAAAATTCAGCGGGTGAATATAACTGGGAACCGTTGGATATTATCGTTTCCGCCTTTGAAGACGATCCATCGCTAAAACTCATCCCCGTTCTGGTGAACAGTCCGGCGTGGACGCGCTCATTCAATGAAAGTCCCTTTGCGCCACCTGATGATCCGGCAAATTTCGCAGCTTTCGCTCAGGCTTTTGCCGAACGTTATGGGAACATCCTGGATATTTATCAAATATGGGATGAGCCTAATCTATCTGAAAAATGGGGTGGCGAGCCGCGCCCTGCTGATTATCTAGCACTGCTTTCGGCTGCCTACACAGTCATCCATGGTTCAGATGCAGGCGCAACCGTCATTGCAGCCGCTTTAGCCCCGACAACCGAGCAAGGCCCAAACAACATAAGCGATTGGCAGTATCTGGATAACTTGCTGGCAATCGGCGGATCGCGTTTCATGGATGCCGCTGCTGGCAAGCCCTATGGCTTTGATGCTTCGCCAGAAGATCGAACAGTCAGCGAGAACATTCTCAATTTCTCGCGCATTATCGGGCTGCGTGAAATTATGGAGGCGCATGGCGTTGGGCAAATGCCGCTGTGGGCCAGCAATTGGGGGTGGAATGTACTCCCTGAGAACTGGCAGGGTGCGCCTTCAATCTGGGGTCAGGTTAGCCCGCAGCAGCAGGTGGAGTACACGCTGACTGCGCTGGATCGCGCTGAACGTGAATGGCCGTGGTTAAGTGGAATGACCTTGTACCACTGGCAACCAGATGCGCCACCTGATGACCCTGTATGGGGTTTTGCACTGATCGATGAAACCGGTCAGCCAACAGCGCTCTATGACGCCTTAACCCAGCGCGAGCCGCAAAGCAGCGCGCAGGATGGTTTATATTTCGCCGCAAATCCATACACCGGTTACAGTGGTGTATGGACGTTTGGCCCGCTCGGCGCAGATATTGGCTGGATACAAGACAGTCAGCTTGATTTCCAGTTCAGCGGGCAGGACGTGTCCATATTAGTGAAGACAATTATGTCGCCCTGTTATATGTAACCGTAGACGGTCAACCCGCCAATGCCCCGCCCCACGACGCGGCGGGAAATTCGTTCCTATTGTTAACCAGTGACACGCTTGAACCTACCGCTGAACTTGTCGCCATAAGTCGGGGTCTTAGAAATGGCGAGCATACCCTTCACATCACAGCAGATCGCGGGTGGGATCGCTGGGCAATTGCTGGTTATGGCGTAAGCTCAGGCAGCCGTGCGCTTCCTTTTGAACGGCAGGTTAGCGTTGCGATATTCGCTTCCGTAGTCGCCCTCATTAGCACTGTGGTTTCTGCCATAGCCGTTGATTGGTCACACCTCTTTTCATGGCTCGGCGGGCTGTGGCGCGGATTAGGCGAAATCGTGCAATTTACAATCGCCGCAATCACATCCATCGCTCTAATGCTGGGCATGCTGATGACATGGGGAAGCAGCACGCCTGAAATTTTGCGCCGCGAACCCGTGCAAATTGGCCTCGCCCTGCTTACTGCCGGGATTCTCTATCTATCTCCGTGGTTCATCCTCGCGCTGGCTGCCATGCTTGCGCTGCTCTGGATCATTTACCAGCGAATCCAGATTGGTCTGATGCTGGTAATTGTCTTCGCGCCGCTGTTCCTTTTTCCTGTGGAGTTGAAAGGCTTTCCGGCTGCCGAACTTATTCTACTGATCACCACGACCGCATGGGCACTAAAGGGGCTTGCGGCATTGGGTAGAAATCGGCAATCGCATAACTCTGCCTTCACGAATATGCCCCTTTACATACGTCTTCATCCGTTGGATTGGGGTGTAGCTGCCTATTTAACCATCGGGATTCTGGCAGTCAGTTGGTCTGGGCAGCGTGGTCAGGCATTCACAGACTTGCGGGTGATGTACATTGAGCCGGTACTCTTTTACGCCATCTTGCGTACCACTGCTCGAAGTCGTAAAGATTTGTTGCAGTTGGTGGATGCGCTCATCTTCGCTGGATTACTGGTTTCCGTGATCGGTTTACTTCAATTTGCGATGGGTGAAGGCATCATCACCGCTGAGGGCGGAGCGCAAAGACTTGCCAGTGTATACGGTTCGCCAAACAATGCCGCGCTGCTGCTGGAACGCTGCCTGCCTTTTGCGCTGGCATTTCTGCTGCTGCCTGTAGATCGCAATCGCCGTATCGCTGCATTGATAGCGTTTGTGATCATGATCGGGACGCTGATGCTCACCCAGAGCGCCGGAGCATTATTCATTGGTGTGCCATTAGCGCTGGCGCTTGTTCTATTGCTAGCATTACGCAAGCGGGCGATTATTCCTCTTGGAGTTCTTATCGCCGCAGGTGTCGCCCTTTTCGCGCTGCTTTCTAACACTGATCGCTTCTCGCGGCTGCTCACCGGTGAAGGCACCAGCTTTTTCAGAGTACGCGTATGGGAAAGCGCCCTACAGATGATTAAGGATCGTCCGTTTACTGGTATCGGCCTTGACCAATTCTTGTATCTATATCGCGGTCAATATATCCAACCGGACGCATGGCAGGAGCCAAATCTCTCTCATCCCCATAACTGGTTTCTTGACGTATGGCTGAGAACGGGCGTTATCGGTGTTCTGGTTGTGCTGTATATTCTGATCTCATTTTTTGTCAGTACGCTCAAAACTTACTTGCGCTTTTTTCCAACTTCTCCGCTCATGGCTGCCCTTACCATTGGCGCTATAACCAGTATGGCGGGCTTACTGGCGCACGGGTTGGTAGATAACAGTATTTTCGTAAATGATCTGGCAATCATTTTTATGCTGCTGATTGCATTGGCTGTCCAGCTATCCAACCTATCCTCAACTGACGCCATTCATGACGCAAATACCTTCGAACTTCAGGGATAGCAACACAAAACGGGTGTGATACACTAATTTCTGGACAAATTCTGCTACCACGGAGTGATCGTGCGCGTACTCATCACCGGCGCTGCCGGCTTCATCGGTTCACATCTGAGTGACCGTTTCCTTGCTGAAGGCAATGCGGTGGTCGGCATAGATAACTTTGTCACCGGTAATCCTCGCAATATTGCCCACCTGATCGGCAACCCGAATTTCAGTTTCATCCGCCATGACGTAACCAACTACATGTATGTAGCCGGGAATATTGATGCCGTGCTGCATTTTGCCTCACCTGCTAGCCCGATTGATTATCTTAAACTCCCGATTCAAACGCTCAAGGTCGGCTCGCTCGGAACCCACAATGCGCTGGGACTGGCTCTGGCTAAGAACGCGAGATTTTTGTTAGCCTCCACGTCAGAAGTATATGGCGATCCATTGCAGCATCCGCAGCGTGAAGATTACGCTGGCAATGTTGATACAATTGGCCCACGCGGCGTATACGACGAAGCCAAGCGCTTTGCCGAAGCCATCACCATGGCCTACCACCGCGCACAT
>CAZBPB010000043.1:11353-11733 GCA_964493565.1 uncultured Pleurocapsa sp.
GGCTTGCAAACCCGCATTGTACGTATCTTTAACACCTACGGCCCACGTATGCGACTGGACGATGGACGTGTCGTGCCAAATTTCATCGGTCAGGCGATTCGAGGCGAACCGCTGACTGTCTATGGTGATGGCAAACAGACTCGTAGTTTCCAGTATGTGAGCGATTTAGTCGAAGGCGTTTACCGTTTGCTAGCTTCTGATTTCAGCGAGCCTGTAAACATCGGCACACAGGATGAACTGTCAATGCTTGATTTTGCCGGGTTGATCAATGACATCACTGGCAATGAGGCCGGGATTGTCTTCAAACAGTCAGACCGCATTCAAGGTGATCCGCAAACCCGCCGTCCGGATACCACCCGCGCGCAAACTATTCTCGGTTG
>CAZBPB010000043.1:11775-12034 GCA_964493565.1 uncultured Pleurocapsa sp.
CCTTACGTGAAGGTCTTGAACGCACAGTTGAGTACTTCCGTGAGGTGATGTGAGTCTGAGCGTTCGCAATTTCAATTCGGAACGCCGCTCATATAGTGCGTTCTGGGTTATTGCAGCGATTGCAGCCGGCGTTGCTGCCGGTGTACTCACGCTCGAACCTTTCGCCATTCTGTGCGCCATCGTTGCCATTGCCCTTTGCGCGCTGGTTTCACCGCTAGCAGCCGTCGCAGTAATGCTGATCATTTCGCCGCTGCGAACG
>CAZBPB010000043.1:12044-13067 GCA_964493565.1 uncultured Pleurocapsa sp.
TAGTCGCCACAGAGTCAACAATCCAACTACCGCTGGATGTCGGTCAACTTACCTTTGTCCTGACTGTCGGCGCGTGGCTGGTACAGCGTATGCTTAGACAGCGCACGCTCCTCACGGGTTGGCATTACTCACCGGTCTACACAGCCGTTCTACTATTCTTCATCCCGGCTTCGCTTAGCCTGTTCACTGCCATCATGCCTTCGGCCTGGATCAATGAGTGGCTGAAGTGGGTGCAGGTGCTGGTGTTAATCACGCTTTGCCTTGACCTTGTCCGAAAACGAGAATGGGCATGGCTAACGTTAGGACTAGTCGCTGCCGGTATTCCAAACGCCATCATTGGCATTTATCAATATTTCGGCGGCAGCGGCGCGCTACATCTCGTTATTGATGATGGGCACTTTAGAGCTTTCGGCACCTTCGGGCAGCCCAATCCATTTGGCGGGTTCATGGGATTATTAACGCCGCTGGCGTTGGGCGCAGCCTTTGGCGCGCTGGTTGCGGCATGGTCAGCCTGGCAAAAATCATCGCGCATCCCGGTCAAACACCTCGCCATCGCCGTTTATTATCTGGCCTGTGGAGCGCTGTTTGGTGTTTGTGTCATTCTCTCGTGGAGTCGCGGGGCGTGGCTAGGGTTGTTTACTGCGCTGCTGGTAGTCGCCATTGCTGTTCCCCGGCGGTGGGTACACAGCCTTTTATTGCTCATCACAATACTTATACTTGGCGCGCTGCTATGGTCGTTTGGCCTTTTGCCGTCATCCGTCGCCAGTCGTGTCACCAGCGCTTTTGAAGATACGTTTTCAGTCACCGACGTGCGTGGCGTGGACATAAATCCGCAAAACTACGCAGTGGTTGAACGTCTGGCACATTGGCAGGCAGCCCTGGAGATGGCGCGAACAAATCCATTTTTGGGCGTTGGCTTTGGTAATTACGAAGCCGCATACGAAGATTTCCGCCTGATCAACTGGAAATTCTCGTTAGGCCATGCCCACAATTTCTACTTGAATGTTCTGGCTGAGACTGGCA
>CAZBPB010000043.1:13092-15236 GCA_964493565.1 uncultured Pleurocapsa sp.
GGGCTGTTAGGGTATAGCCTGATGTGGCTCATCCTGTTATACCTAACATGGCGTACTCGCTCTCACCCGGACGTACAGGCGCGCGGTATTGTCATCGGCTTGCTTGGTACATGGATCTATCTCTCAGTACATAGTTTGACCGATAATCTGTATGTCAACAATCTATTTCTCCATCTTGGTGTTATGTTGGGTCTTATCGCTGTCCTTTATCGTCAGAAGAATACCGGTATTGAGATTTCGAGGCTTCGATGACTCAATCCGACAGCATCAACGTTCGTCGTCCTTTTCGCAACCCTCTCGATATACCTATCGAAGCGATTGCCCGCCGCTTTGGTGAACGCTCCAAAGAAGTAGAACGCTTCATCAAGTTTGCCTTTGTTGGAGCGCTCGGAGCGGTGATTGACGCAGGGCTTTTATTTTTCTTACAAGCGACTGTGCTTCCCCCGGTTGATCCCAATAAGAGTCTCAAAGTAGTGATTGCCAGCACAATCGCCTTCGTCGCCGCAGTCTGCAGCAACTTTTTCTGGAATCGTTACTGGACATATCCTGACTCACGTTCCCGCCCAATCCGTCGCCAGCTTGTGCAATTTGCATTCATCAGCTTTGTTGGTTGGTTTGGCCGAACCGTCTGGATTAGCGCTTCTTATATCTGGCTCGGCGCATTGCTTTCAGATATCCTGCTGCCTGAAATCCAGCTCCTCCGCCCCGGTTACATTCCTTCAGAGTCTGCAGAGGCTAAGATTGGCTCAATGGCGGCATGGTTCATCGGGGTGATTATTGTGTTGTTGTGGAATTTCTTCGCTAACCGTTACTGGACATATAACGACGTTAACTAACGTCGTTTCTGCCGGGTAAGTTATGCCTACTATCGCCATTGATTACACCCCAGCATATGAGCAGGGCGGCGGTATTGGTCGCTATGTACGCGAATTAATTGCGGCGCTCGCCCATATTGATGCCAGTAGCTATCAATATCGCTTGTTTGTGGCTGGCGCAAAACGCAGCCCACTCCCTAAAATTCCCGGCCATCAGTTTGAATGGAAAACGACTTCGCTCACACCAGTATGGCTGGCACGTCTGTGGGGACGCGCAAGGCTGCCCTTCCCTGTTGAGCTGTTCACTGGCCGTGTTGACCTGTATCACGCAACCGACTTTGTGCTGCCGCCAACACAATCCAAAACCAGAACTGTGCTCACCGTTCATGATCTGTCTTTTTTGCGTGTGCCGGAAGCTGCAAGCCCCGGTTTGCGCCAGTACCTTGAAACCGTAGTGCCGCGTTCAGTACAGCGTGCCAACTATGTACTGGCAGATTCAGAGGCCACAAAACAAGATCTGATAAGCTTTTACAAAACCGATCCCGCCAAAATTGAGGTGTTGTATAGTGGCGTAGACAGTCGTTTTCGTCCAATCACCGATCAGGCAAGTATGGAACGTGTTCGCAAACATTATGGCATTCCAGCTCAACCGTATGTACTCTCGGTAGGCACAGTTCAACCGCGCAAAAATTACCCCAGATTGATTGAGGCAGTTTCTCGCCTGAAGGAATCCGATCTCTGTGTAGTGATTGTTGGTGGCAAAGGTTGGCTAGAAGACCCGATTTACGAGTCTATCCGCCAGTTTGGTATGGAAAGTCGCGTTATTTTTGCTGGATTTGCTGCTGATGAAGATTTGCCCGCTATTTATTCTGGAAGCGTCTGTATGGCGCTGCCTTCACTTTATGAAGGCTTTGGGTTGCCTGTGCTTGAAGCAATGGCCTGTGGAGTTCCCGTTGTTACTTCAAATCTATCATCGCTGCCGGAAGTTGCGGGAGACGCCGGAATATTGGTCACACCAACCGATCTCGGCGAAATCGTTGATGCAATAGAACGGGTGATCAGCGACAGCACACTACGCGAAAATATGATCGCTAAAGGACTACAGCAAGCGCAAAAATTTAGCTGGCAAACAGGGGCGCAGCAGTTAAATGAAGTTTATGATCGGCTGCTGCGTTGATAAACCTTGCATTTCACGAAACAGATATTGACTATAATGAGCTTCAGGCAAAACATCATTCTGTGAGATTGGAAAAACCTCAATGTCTGTACGCACTTTTAAAATCGACCCCACAAAACCCTTCTTTGTCTTTGATACGCCCGGTGATTGGC
>CAZBPB010000044.1:0-3643 GCA_964493565.1 uncultured Pleurocapsa sp.
GGGATTGAGGGGTGAGGTTATCATCAGGCAATATCCTCGAAAGTCCTCACTCCTACAATTATGTTGCACATTATTTAAAAAACCTGCACACTAATAGAATGAGTAAGAAATTACCCGATAAGGTCAGGTCGCTATGTCAACACGACGCTTCACTGATGATCTCTCTGGCTCTGAGGGTTTTGATCTGCCGGATGATCCGATTTCACCACAAATAGAGAGCGCTCCCACGCCGCCCGCCGCGCCGGCTAAACCGGCACCAGCAACCCGAAGTACTTCTGCGGCGAATGAAGCCGCCCCAAAACGTTCAAGCGGCGTTTCTTCTTCCAGCCCGCGCGGTGGAGCACATCTTCCACGTACGCTCACTCAAGTATTGAATGAAGCAAACGACCGGGTTGTGAAAGGTGATCTGGTTGACTATGTACCCATGCCTACCGGCTTTGACCCGCTTGACGGGTTTATCGGTGGTGGGTTGCGTAAAACCGAGCTGATCCTTCTGGGTGGTTCGCAGGGCGTGGGAAAAACTATCGCGACGTTACAAATTGCCCGTAACATCGCGATGCGTCCGGATCAGTACGTGTTCTATTTATCATATGAACACCCGGAAACGCATTTAATGCACCGGTTGCTGTGCCTTGAAAGTGTGAATCCGCCTGAGATCGATCTCAGCCGGGGAGTAAAATTGCGCGATCTGTATCAGATTATCGTTGCCAACCGCGCCAAAGAATTCATGAACAAAGATACGAACGCTGGTAGTTCATTGCAGGGCATTTTGCGCGATAACCCGAAGACCAGCGCGGCTTTACAGCGGCTGTCCAAGTATTCTGACCGCATGATTCTAGTGAAGGCCAGCCCTGCTGTAACCACATTACGCGCGATAAAAGAAATGACCGCGCGATTATGTGATGCCACTGGCGGAAACGTGGTCGTGTTTGTTGATTATTTGCAGAAGATCGCCGTGTATCCGGAACGCCCGCGCGACGAAAATGATAAAGTGACGATTATTGTTGAGGGCTTAAAAGACATCGCCATGTCACTGGATGTGCCAGTGTGGTCTATCGTAGCGGCAGATCGAGAAGGGTTAAAGAGCAAACGCGTTCACCTGTTTCACTTACGCGGCAGCAGCGCACTCGACTACGAGAGTGATATTGCCATCATCATGAACAACAAATACCAGATCATGTCCAAAGATCATGTTAGCTTCAATCCATATACCACCAAGCAGTTTCGCGACTGGGTGGTGTTTACAATTGAAAAGAATCGTGCTGGACGGGCCATGCAGGATATGGAATTCCAACTGCACGGGCAGCATTTTGCTTTTGACCCGCGTGGGCAAAAGGTTCAACAGCAGTTGATTGATGAGAAGGTAATCGAATCGTAGTCGGAAAGCTGCTTTGTACACCAGTAACGAGATGAATTAAGAGGACGGCATATGCTGTCCTTTTAATTATCTAATTCACGAGGCACGTAAAAGCGTTGCCCTGCTGCAAGCATGCGGGGGTTTTGCAGACAGTTTGCGGCTGCAAGCAGGTTGACAGTGCTGTTGGTGCGATCAGCCAACTCGCGGATGGTATCGCCCGGTTGTACAACATAGACATACCATGCGCGTGGCGGTGGACAAAATTCACCACCGTCATCCTCAGGTTGAAAGACTTCAGGTACAGGTGTACGTGTTGCAGGGGAGGGCGTTGGTAGGGTTCTGCACCCTGTCAACGCCACTAACATGGCAAAACTTACGAGTCCGGCTTTGCAAACGCTGGGGGTAAGTTTACGTGCTGATCTCTTCACCGCGCACGTGGATGTAATTCAACTTCGAAAGCTCGCGTACCTGCTGCTCGGCATGATAGCTGCTTCGCACTAGCGGGCCACTTTCTACCCATTTGAAGCCCAGTTCCATTCCGATTTCCTTAAAACGATCAAATTCTTCGGGTAAGTAGAAACGGTCAATTGGAAGGTGCTTCTTGCTGGGTTGCAGATACTGACCAACCGTGAGAATGTCAACGCCACGATCTGCCAGGTCGCGCATAACTTCGACGACTTCATCAAATGTTTCACCGAGGCCGACCATGATTCCGCTTTTGGTCAGTACAAGTGGGTCGAGCTTCTTCGCATTTTCCAGTGTGGTCATTGCCCATTCATAATGATCCTGGGGCTGCACCTTTTTAAACAGGCGCGGGACTGTTTCAACATTGTGGTTCAGAATTTCCGGTTGGGCATCCATGACAATCTTAAGCGCGGCTTCGCTGGCCTTAAAGTCAGGGATTAGCACTTCAATACTGCAACCGGGCTGCACTTTGCGAATACGGCGGATTACCATTGCAAAGATCGGCGCGCCGCCATCAGCACGTTCATCGCGGTTGACGCTAGTAATAACTACATGCTTGAGATTCATTGCCCGTACAGCTTCGGCAATGCGGTTTGGTTCTGCCCAGTCCAGCGGGGAAGGCCGTCCGGTTTTAATGTCACAGAAGCCGCATGAACGGGTACAGGTGTCTCCCATCATCAAGAATGTCGCCGTACCACGCCCCCAACAATCACCAATGTTAGGGCATTGTGCTTCTTCGCACACTGTATGCAGTTCTTTTGAGCGCATCAACCCTTGTAGCTGATCAAATGTTTCACCATACGGTGCGCGCACCTTGATCCATGGCGGTCTTCTGCGGGGATGGTGGGGATCGGGCTGCCAGCCGGGCGTTGGTTCTGCCAGCGGAATATCGGATGGATGAATAACGTCGGTCACACAAAACTCCAAACTGAATATCGGAATTATACGCTTATTCTTTTCGACGGGGCTAGCGCCATTGAGCTTACGTGGGTGCTAATCCCCAGGCCACAACATTAGGTTGTCCTAAGGCCGGATATACACCGTCGCTTAAGGCGGTGAAGATGCCAGTATCAACATTTAGTGCAAGGAGTAAGTATCCCTGGTCATCTCCGGGGATGTTCCCCGCAAAGGCAAGATGAGTGCCATCCGGCGACCATCTTAAGCGGGGTGGGTTTGGCGTGTTTTCGGTTGTGGCATAACCACAGAAAGATGATATTTGACCGGTAGTACGATCCAGAATATGGATAACCGATCCCCCTAATGTGCGTGAAGGATCGACAACATCAATTCCCGTTACCCAGAAGGCGATCTTAGAGTTATCCGGCGACCAGCTCAATTCACCAGGTGAAAGACCGTTAATTCGAATTGCGCCGTAAAGATCACCCAACGATGTCCATTGTTCCGGCGCGTCATTACCGGGGCGAATACCAAAGATTTCGCTGCCAATTATTGTCTCATTTTCATCACGCACCGGCGCGACATACGCCAGATATTCACCGTCGGGTGACCACGCAGCCGCACTGAAATAGTCAATCTCGCTGCCCAGTAATACCTGCTCATCAAGTTCTGTTTGAATGTCAATTGTGTCTAAATTGACAAGCCTGCGTTCAAAATTGTTTCCGTCTGTCTCAACCCGCAACGCCCATCTTCCGCCGGGCTGAATCGATTCAACGCTGTTTACCGGCAGGTATTCTCGCGCATTGCTGCCTTCAGACAATAGAAAGGCATTATGACCGGGCGTCCAGACTAGATAGGTACTCGGTGACCACCATTCAACCTCAGATGCGTCTGTTGAAACCATCGAACGCTCACTGCCGTTTA
>CAZBPB010000044.1:3653-5819 GCA_964493565.1 uncultured Pleurocapsa sp.
AGCATCATTCAAGTAGGTTATCCACTGTGCATCGGGCGACAGGTTGCAGTTACCGTCACATGGGCGTGTTTCTGGTAATGGATAACGTCTGCGCGTATCAATTTCATAAGCCCAGATTCCAGTACGATCAAAGGCTGTCAGAATGATTCCGCCCGGTTCAAACGTTGCCGTGCGCTGCTCGATTTGACTAACAGGACATACCCGCAAAACCTGATCTTGTGCTGAGGTTGGTTTCAACACGGAAAACAATAGAACAACCATGATGATTGATAATACGGCAGCGGATGTTTTCACGTGTCTGCACAGATCGTAAGATGTACTCAAATTAAAACTCTCATCGTGCTGGTAGATGCTGGACGGATTATACGGGTAGGGTAGTTCCAAAGCTAACGGATTGATATGACCAGTTTACTTAAGCTGCTGCGTATTTGGGAAGCTGCTATATGCATGTAACCTGAGAGAAAAATACTTGATAGCAGCAGTGGTTTTGTTGTGAAAATCACAGGAAACTAGACAATCTTATAAAAAGTATATAAATTTGAGAAAAATTCGCGCAAATTTCGTAAATATCTCGAACATCTTTACAAATTGGCGTGTTATACTCACTGCAAGATAATAACTTTTTGAGGAAGAAGCCGATGTCCAACCGGCTCGATTATTTTATGGATCAGGATGCGCAGGGTGAAGGATCAGAGAATTCATCCAGCGCTTTTGAACTGCGCGAATCCGTTTCCGATGCGAGTGCGCTATGGGAAACTGCTTCCACATGGCCAGCACAGTTATCTGTAGGGCAATCTTCACCGCGTCCGCCACGTGCTGAAACCGGTATGATTGAAGCTATTCATGTAACTTCTGATGGGGCGGAGCAGAATGAAGCCCAGGATGCTTCGCGTACTACCGCAGAGACTCGCCCGGTTCCATTACCGGAACGGTCAAAACCGGATAGCAGCGCAACCGCACTCATTATTGAAGACACGCCTGATCTGGCGGATCTCCTAGAAGTGACACTGAAAAGATTGGGCTTACAGGTTATGGTTGCCCGTCGTGGCAGCCACGCGTTGAATTGTATAGAAGAAGCGATGCCGGATGTGATTCTTTTAGATATTCACCTGCCAGACATGACCGGTTGGAAGGTGTTGGAAGCGCTCAAGGAAAAACGGGCTGTCCCCGGCGCCAAAAATCCTGCGGTAATTGTAATTACTGCTTATGGTGATGCTGCAAATCGCCTGGTAGGCAAATTGCAGGGAGTACACCAGTATCTCGTGAAGCCTTTGAAACCTGAAGAAGTTGAAGAGGTGGTGCAGCGTGCGCTCGGCGCTGTGCGTTAATGACTGAACAAAACATAGCCCAACATCGAAACCGTCGTTTAGGATGGGTGCTTCTGGCAACCTTCACGGCGGTTTTATTTTATCTACTGTTGATGATAGTGCTGCTTAGACCCGTTATCCAACTTCCTGTCAGTTATCAACTCCCTGAACGCCAGTCGGGCAGGCCGGTACAGGGGTTATATCAAGTAGAGGGCGTCGCCCGGGCAAATGGATGGACACCTGAGCTTTCCCGGCTTGCGGGCGACCTCTGGAAAGAGGCGGGGCAGCCGCAGATGGCGCTGCCATACTGGCTTGCGGCGGTTGAAACGATGAATGATGTCGCATTGTGGCAGGATATTGCTGATGCGGCAACAGATGCCGCAAATTGGTCTGTGGCTGCTAATGCGTGGCAGCGTGTAACGCAGCTTTCCCCTGAAAACACTACAGCACAATTTCAACGTGGACTATTAATGTCAGCGCTCAATCCTGAAGCGGCCCTGGATGCGCTGGTTCGTGCACGACAAGATCTCGCCTATCAAGAACTGAGTGACGCGTTACGATCTGCAATTACCGGTGCGACTGATGATATCCATCGTCGTACCCGGGTGGCACTCGTGTTCGTAGAACGCGAACTGTGGCCATATGCTTATCTTGCCTTTGAGCAGATGATCATGAACGGCACTGATACCCCGTTAGTAGAGGCTTATTACGGGCTAGCGGCTGATCAGATTGGCGGCGATGGGGAAGATTTTGTGCGTTCTGCTGTGCAACGCGCGCCCGAGAACCCACAAGTGCGACTGCTTGAAGGGCTGCATTTGCGCGCGCAACGTGATGATGTTGGCAGCATAGCCGCTTTTAC
>CAZBPB010000044.1:5830-8273 GCA_964493565.1 uncultured Pleurocapsa sp.
GGGAACTGCTTACCGGCTATCCGGTGATTTTGCCAGTGCGCGTCATTGGTACGAACAGGCTGTTGAACTGTCAAATGGCGCAACACCATTTACGGAATTATTGCAAACACTAACGATGGATGAACAACAGGTTTTGAGCAATCTTGGACTCAGCCCGGATAGAGTCAACCCTCAGCCCACCATCACCGCTGAAGCGACTGATGACCCGGCTTAGCCCGTTTAATCTGGTCGCGCCAGATCAGGCGATTTTATCGCTGGAAGCGCGCCGGGTTCCGTGGGGACGAAGCTATAAACTGTTTGCACGCAAAACTGCGGTGTGGTTGTCAGTGACGATGTGTATGGTTTTCGTGACATGGGCGGTTATCGTCATAGTGCCATTACTACTCACAAGACAAAATACACACCACCTGCTGCTGCTGACCCAGAGTACCACTGTCTTTATTTCGCTGGGGATTGTTGCGCTGAGTCTTATTTCGTTGATGTTGGATTTTACGAGCATTCGCGCATCCATAAGCAGCATCAATACCGATCTTCAAACTGGTCGGCTGGATATGATTCGCCTAACTACGATGCGTGAGGGCCAGTTTATTCTAGCCAAACACAGCGCATCACAGGTTCGGGCGTGGCGTTCTACAACGCTGCTTGTAGGAGCGCGGCTAGGACTGGTAATCATTTTATGTATCTGGTTTCTGCTGTATATCTTTGCTGATATGCGCATTGACATGGCTTCTATGCTTTACTCATTGCCAGCGATGCCGGTTGTTGAAGCGATACGTTCAAATGACTCGTTGCTGTTCCTGATTGGTATTTCCCTAATGCTTCTGGCGATACTTTCTTTTGGCGCAACCTTCGTGCTTGAACCTATCTGGCGTATGCGGGGCATGACTGCGGCTGGTATGGCTGTTTCTGCCCGTATTACTGATCGCAGCCTTGCTACGGTGAGTGGGGTTGGAGTGATGTTTGCGGGCTGGATGGGCCAACTCATCATTCTTCTAGGAGCATTTATCTTCACGTTTGTTCTGGCGCCGCTCGGTGTTTTCTTGCTGCCGTTTGTTGCATTAGCCTGCATTTTTCTGGTTTACATGGGATTTTTTGCTTTGGTCAAAACAGTTTCGCTGCGTATTGTTGCTCGAAGAATGATTGCTCTTGTAGACTAGTTTCCCTCTCGTTTTACGTCACTTTGCTAGCATGATAAGATAACATTGATTGCAGATGAGGAACTGGCTTGAAAAAAGTACTGACGATTGTGCTGTTGGCTGTGGTGCTCGGCGGATTGGTTTTTATCAATCGCGCACTCGCCGGACGACATTACGTTGTTTCTGGCGCATCCGGTGAACTGCTCTATGCAGAAAGCTTTGACGCTCCAATAGCATGGAGTACATATGATGACGGTCAGCTTTCGGCACAACCTGTGAGTGGTGTATTACAACTCATTATTGAGTCGCAGAATGCGGGGGCTTTTTCTAGCGCAACGCCACATTTTAGCGATATTGATCTGAGCACTTCCGCCCGGGCGATATCGGGGCCGGTAGATAATGCGTTTGGTGTGATTTTTGGGCTGCAGAATCAGAATAACAACCGTATTGGCGACGATAGTTACTTCCTGTTTCAAGCGTCAAGTGATGGTTACTATCGGGTAACGCGTAATGAGTCTGGACGTGAGCGTATCATCAGCAACTGGATTCAGTCCGACGCTGTCAATTCTGGATTGGGCGAAACAAATATCTTGCGGGTAGTTGCCCAAAATGGCGTTCTACAATTTCATATCAACGATCAGCCTGTGCAGTTGTGCATACCCGACGACCCGGATGGTGTAAGCACCTATTATCCTTCGCTTGGCTGTGTAGATGGGCAGATGTTTGACGTGCTTGATGGAAGTGGCTATACAAGCGGACAGATCGGGATAGTAGCGCAGTCTACTGCTACGGGTGGTTCAGGCGTGATGGTAGATTTTGACCATGTAGTGATATTGGCGCCGGGGGCATCTTCATGAAAGTGCATTTGCGCACACTGGGCTGCCGTTTGAACCAGAGCGAAATTGACACTATGGCGCGTCAGTTTGTGATGGCAGGTCACGAGGTAGTTGATTCGCCCGGACAGGCAGATCGCATTATTGTGAACACCTGCGCTGTGACGCAAGATGCGACACATACAAGTCGCAAACTGATTCGACAACTGCATAGTGCTAGCCCCGAAGCACAAATTACTGTTACTGGATGCTACTCGCAAATTGCGCCGAATGAGATTGCGGTGCTGCCGGGTGTAGAGTCCGTTGTAAACAATCACGACAAGGACTTGCTGGCAGTTCGCTTAACGGGTCAATCGGTCGCATTCTTTGATCGTGAGCCGGTTGAACGTGGCGCGCCGCTCTGGGCAGGGCGCACCCGCGCCTTCGTGAAAGTACAGGATGGTGGTGACAATGCCTGTACTTTTTGCGTAACGA
>CAZBPB010000044.1:8283-15168 GCA_964493565.1 uncultured Pleurocapsa sp.
TGAAGTCAGTAATCTGCTGGCGATGGGTTATCAGGAAATTGTACTGACAGGTGTGCATCTAGGCAGCTACGGTCATGATTTTGGCGATAAGCGCGGCCTGTTTCATCTGGTCAGGACAATATTGAGTGATACGGATGTCCTTCGTCTCCGGCTTTCGTCCTTAGAACCATGGGATCTGGATACAGATTTTTTCTCGCTCTGGAATGACAGCCGATTGTGCCCACATTTGCATCTGCCGTTGCAAAGTGGCTGCGACTCGACATTAAGACGTATGGCACGGCGCCAGTTTGCAGAACTGGTACGTCTGGCACGTGAAGCTGTGCCGATGCCGTGTATTACTACAGATATTATCGCCGGGTTCCCAGGTGAGTCTGATGAAGAGTTTGCGCAGAGTATTGCATTTATTGAAACGCTCAATTTTGCCGGAATGCATGTATTTCGATACAGTCGTCGCCCCGGCACCGCTGCCGCTAGAATGCGCGGTCATATTGATGAAACGATCAAGAAAGAGCGGAGCGCGCGCTATCTGGCATTGGCACAGGCGCAGGAAGCGGCTTATGCGCGGCAATTTTCGGGTCAAACGGTTGATGTTCTTTGGGAACATGTTGCCGGCTCCACCGAGGATGGTTTTATAAACGTAGGCTACACGGCGAATTATATTCGAACAGCCTGTATCCATCCCCGCTCATTGACTAATGAACTTTTGCCTGTGCGGTTAGATACGTGGAATTTGGATAAACAGCACATGCTGGCAACCCCGGCATTTGAACAGTGATTGAATGAGGTTAGGGAATGGATGATCCAAGGGTAAAGATGCAGGATGCATTAAAGCAAGCGATGATTAACAAAGACAATATGCGGCGCGACGTGCTGCGTATGACTTTGAGCGCATTCAAGCAAGTTGAAATTGATGAGCGTCGCGAACTGAGTGCAGAAGATGCTGTGATGATTTTACAGCGTGAAGTGAAGAAACGCCGCGAAAGCATAGATGAGGCAAGGAACGCAGGTCGCGAAGATATTGCTGGAGAAGAAGCGGCGCAGGTTGCGATACTGGAGGAGTTTTTGCCAGAGCAGATGAGCCGTGAGGAAATTACGATACTTGTACAGGCTGCTATTGCCCAAACTGGCGCCCAGTCTTCCAAAGAAATGGGTAAAGTGATGGGTGTATTGATGCCGCAGGTTAAAGGTAAAGCGGATGGCAAACTGGTCAATGAAGTTGTTCGTTCGATGCTTTCATAGCATAGCTGATATAGGCGCGGCGGATGACTGAACGTAAGCCTTTACGTAAAGAGTGGTCTTTGCCGAAGTCAATCTTCAAAAATGCAAAGCAGCGGACTGCCGCGATGCTCATTGCATCTGTCGTGGTCTTTGTGCTGGTACTCACGATTGCCCTTGCGCTGAGCAGTTTTGCGTCCGGCGGGAACGAAGTTTTGCGGGTTGGCGATATCTCCCCGCGAGATATCCTTGCACCCTCCACACAGACTTATACCAGTGATATCTTAACTGAATCTCGCCGTCAAACGGCAGGCGATTCCGTTAGTAACATTTACTTTCCACCGAACCCGGATGTAGCCCGCGAACAGATCGCGCTGCTTCAAGACGTGCTCGCTCAAATTGATGAGATTCGCGCAGATGAAGATCTTGCCGAAAGCGTCAAACTAGCTGAATTAAGTGCGCTTGGCATAGTTGAACTAAGCCCCGAAGAGTCTATTTCGATCTTAAATGTAGACGACTCTGTTTGGGTGTCAGTTTCTACAGAAGCGAATAACGTGCTTGAACGGGTGATGCGCGAACCCATTCGCGAAGTGGATGTTGCCAATGTCCGCGATGGTCTTGCGATGCAGGTTTCGGTACGTTTCAACGCCACTAACGCCGCTATTGTTACCGGATTGGTGCGTGATCTTGTGCGCCCGAATCGTCTGTTAAATCAGGCTGCGACTGATGAAGCGCGACAGGCTGCCATCGAGGCAGTAGAACCAGAGGAACGCAGCTTTGAGCAAGGGCAGGTGGTTGTCGAAGCCGGAACCCGGGTGACGGCGTTGGATGCTGAAGCTCTCGATGCGTTGGGTTTGCTGGTTTCGCCGGATCTGCGCTTGCAGCAGGTGGCGCGCGCGCTGCTGACAGCATTGCTGGTAGCGGCTACCGTTAGTTTGTATTTGACCCGACAATACCCCGATCTCTTATCGCAGTTCAGGTTGCTGTGGCTGCTGGAAGGCATTTTTCTGCTGGTGGTGGTTAGTTTTGCGCTTCTAAGCGGCGACGATGCGTCTCGGTATTTGTATCCTTATGCAGTTCTGGCGCTGTTGTTTGTCGGGCTGGTCGGCACTGAATTTGCGATTTTCTCAGCAGTATTATTTGCGCTCTTAGCCGGCATTATGGTCAATAACTCACTGGAGACGGCGGCATTGGCCTGTTTTGGTGGCGCTATCGGCGCGCTTTCACTCAAAGGCACCGATCGTCTGAACCGCTACTTCTTCGTTGGGCTGGTGCTGGCCTGCGTGAACGTAGTGGTTGTTGTCATTTTTAGCCTGGGTCTCAACGTGTTGAATGCCGGGGTTTTTGCCCGGCTCATTAGCTATGGCGTGTTGAACGGTGTGCTTGCGGCAATGGCTGCGCTGGTTGGCCTGTATTTGATTACACTAATATTCAACATGCCCACCAATATCAAACTGGTTGAGTTAAGCCAACCAAGCACACCGCTGTTGCAGCGATTGCTTAGAGAAGCGCCGGGAACTTATCAACATTCACTACAGGTTGCCAATCTCGCTGAGCAGGCCGCAAGTGCTGTTGGCGCGAATGCGGAGCTTGTTCGTGTAGCTGCGCTTTATCATGATATTGGCAAAGTCTTGAATCCTGCATTTTTTGTTGAGAATCAGGTTGATGGCAGTAATCCCCACGATTTGCTCAACGATCCGTTCCGCAGCGCAACCATCATCATCAGCCATGTGCCTGATGGCGATAGGCTTGCGCGACAATTTCGGTTGCCAGCCCGCATACGCGATTTCATCTGGGAACATCATGGTACGACAAAAGTTAGCTATTTCCTGAGTAAAGCGCTTTCTGAAGCGGAAAACTCAGAACAGGTTGAGGTGGATTTGTTCACTTATCCGGGGCCAAAGCCGCAAACACGTGAAACTGCGATCCTGATGCTGGCGGACAGCAGTGAAAGCATTGTTCGCGCGCGTAAGCCTGCGAATAAGCAGGAAATTTCAACAATCATCCGTGAAATTGTTGAAAGCCGAATTGCCGATGGGCAGCTTGATGAATCTAATTTGACACTAAAAGATATTGAGCAGATCAGAACTATTTTTGTCGAGATGCTTCAGGGTGTTTTCCATCCTAGAATCAATTATCCGGGCACGTTGTCCCGACTGCGAACTGAAGAGCGTTCGGGCGTGCCAACGCTTGTGCCAGATCAACAAAATAAAGATGTGCTGCCTGAGACTGTAGTTTCACTACAGAAAGTGACGGGCAAAACTATTGAACCTGTAAATCTTGCAGATGATGATTTGCCATTGGCGGATGTTCCACCGCTCAGGCGGACACGTGCTAGCGGTGTAGAAACAAGCGAGATGCCCGCCGTGAAAGAACCTGAGGGAGAACGTGATGACGTCTCCGGTTGAGCTTGAGTTACAGAACGAATATGCAGACCGTGTTGATGAACAAACACTGATACGTGCGGCACAGGTCACCGCTCAATTACAACACATGATAGAACCTGCCTTAGTGACAATTGTCGTTACTCATGACGAAGCAGTTGCCGAACTTAACCAGCGATTTCGTGGAATTGATACGCCTACAGATATATTGTCTTTCCCCTCTGGAGATGAGAGTGGGCTTTTTGAGGGCGAACCTCGCTATTTAGGTGATCTTGTGATTGCCTTTCCTTATGCCTCAGCACAGGCAGAACGGGAAGGGCATTCGCTGGATGACAGCTTATCTCTGCTGGTTGTACACGGGATGCTGCATTTGTTCGGGTATGATCACCATACGCCTGAATCTCGCGCCATAATGTGGAAGGCGCAGGAAGAGGTGTTAATCGCCTTGAACATTTCCCCCGCAATTGTCCCCGCGCTTGAGAATGCGGATCATGGCTAAACCGAATAAATGGTTGAATGATTTGACCGGAACGATGAATATTGATCCGGACGAGTACAGCCCCCTTACCAGCTCAAATCGCCTTACCAGTCTAGGCTATGCTATTGCAGGCTGGTTGTATATGCTGCGTCGCCAGAAGAACACGCGCATACAAGGCGCTGCCAGTATCATCGTTTTAGCGCTGGCGTTGTGGTTGCAAATTGATTTTGTGAGCATGGCGCTATTGATACTAGCAATCACTATCGTGTGGATGGCAGAGTTTATTAACGCGGCGGTTGAAGCGGCAATCAACCTTAGCACCTCAGAACGTCACCCGATGGCACAGGTTGGTAAGGATGTTGCCTCGGCAGCAGTGTTGTTAGGGGTTGTTGCTTCGATTCTTATCGGACTTCTTGTATTGGGGCCGCCGTTATTGAATAAACTTGGTGTCATATATTGAGAGATACCCGAATACATCTAGGAGTGTTGTAGCCGGGCGGAGAAGTGCTGGATATGGGCGATATCGGCACTGTTCAAATTGACCATGTTGCCTACCGCGTAACGACGAATAATGGAAACCGCCTGAAAAGCGTCAAGTATACGATTGACAGTTTGTTATTCTTGTTACGGTAATAACAAGAGAATCTCTTTTGCTGCGACGGTAATTTTTAGCAGCGTGGTATTTGTATTGATTATGAGAATAATAGTGGCTGATCACCCTCTGGTCTGGCGAAGCGGAAACTAGCGTAATATGACCTTTGAACCCTACCCGCCTGAAGATGAATTTGATGATAGTGATCTCCCTCCTGTAGACGGAGATACGACGGCTTCGCAGCCTCCCACCGAGGTTTCCCCTAGTCCTGATATTTATGCGACTAAATCGGAGAACTATTGGGCAGATGACCTTCCGACATCGCGGCAGCCAAGCCCTTTTGACGATGACTTTAGTTCCCCTACACGGCCTTTAACTTCTAGCGGCACAGGTTCGGCACCCGATCAACCCGGCTCGCAACAATCTGTGAGCCGTGCCCGTGAGCGACAACTGCGTCGTAAGCAGCAGCCGATGGCGCAAAAACACGGTACACGGTCTACAGCTCAAATTAAGCCGGCAGATCGTTTTAAGATGCCGCAAATCAAGCTGCCTAAGATTAATGGCACATTGGTGGCCATAATTGGCGCTATTGTGCTGGTTGTAGTTGTGGTGACTGCACTTGGAAGGTTAAGTGATAACCCAACCCGCACACTTCCAAACGCCATTTGGATAGGTACAGAATGGACCTATGAACAGCCAGACGATACAGCGGTTAAGGAATTGGCAGATCGCTTGAAGAGTCACGAAATTGGCACTCTATACGCATGGGTTAGCTGGTTACAAGCTGATAACACATGGCGGGGTACTACTAATTTTGAGAATGTAAAAAACTTTGTAATTCAGTTTCGCGCGGCTAACCCTGATGCTGAACTTCACGGTTGGGTTAGCTTGCCGGTTGAGGGTGATGGAATACCATATCGCCTGGATGATCCTGAAGTACGCCAACAGGTGGTCAATATGAGCCAGCGAACCGTAAATGAGTTCGGGTTTGATGGTGTGTTTCTGAATATTGAACCGGTATGGAATGGTGATGAGAATTTTTTGGCGCTTCTCCGTGAGGTTCGTGGCGCGTTAGGGCCAGATGTTCCGATCAGCGTGGCGATACCCCCTGATTGGAGTCCGATAGATGCCGATGTGCCGGTGCCACCATTGATTGTTCCGGGTACAGTTTGGGATCGGGAATACAAGAAGAGTGTAGCTTTGCTGGTCAATCAAATGGTAGTGATGGCGTATAACAGCGGCCTTAGCGCGCCATCAGATTATCAAGAGTGGGTAGCCTATCAGGTTGAGACCTATGCTGACGCTGTAAGCGAGCTTGGGGAAGGCACAACAGTTGTGATCGGTATTCCCACTTATGACGCTGCCCCACCGGGGCATGATCCTTACGTTGAGAATGTGCTTAGCGCAGTGGGTGGAATTCGTCAGGGATTAGCCAATGCGGGAGACGCAGCGAACTGGGTAAGTGGACTAGCGCTCTATGCCGATTGGACAACTACCGATGACGAATGGCAGGCGTTTCGTGAGTCCTGGGTTAACGCGCCCTAGGCATACAGTAATCGGGCACAGCATTACGGCAGTTGTATGCCCGGGCTACGTTTCTTGATACAGGCAGCGTTCTGACCTATTTGGCAAATTCTTCCAGAAAGCAGATCGCTGTTTGAATACCGCGATGGAACATTTCCAGGGAATAATGCTCGTTGGGGCCATGCGCGCCATCAGAATTTAGGCCGTATCCCATCATGATCACTGGCAATTGTAGTTCGCGCTGAAAATCTACTACAATCGGAATACTGCCCCCTTCGCGCAAAAACACAGGTTCTTTCCCCCAACCTGTAGTATAGGCACGTGCCGCCGCTCTTACTTCGGGAAGTTCACTTTCCATTAACGCCGGACTGCCAGTGCTTAACAACCGGACTTCACTGCGCAAGGTGGGCGGGGTAATCTGGGCAACATAGTCGCGCACCAATGCATAGATTTGCTCCGGGTTCTGATTCACAACAAGACGGCAGCTTACTTTTGCCATTGCCTTTGCGGGCAGCACGGTCTTTGAGCCTTCACCTGTCCAGCCACTTAAAATACCGTTCACTTCAAAGGTCGGTCTTGCACCCAATCTTTCCCGTAGACTATAACCTGTTTCACCCCAGGCTCCTGGTACTTCGGTAAGTTGTTTTAGGTCGTCTTCACTAACATCGGTTTTAGCAATGTCCGCTCGATAC